>NZ_JAPNNL010000075.1 GCF_027620315.1 Nonomuraea corallina
GGACCAGGTCGACGGCGATGTTCGCCAGCACGAAGACCACTCCGATCACGAGAACCGTGCCGATCACGGCGTACAGGTCGTTCTGCAGGACCGCGGTCACCGCGTAGGCGCCGATGCCGGTCCTGCCGAAGACGGACTCGACCAGGACGGTGGAGCCGAGCATCCAGCCGAGCTGCATGCCGAGGATGGTGCTGGCGGGCACCAGCGCGTTGCGCAGCCCGTGCCGCACCACCACGCGGAACTCCGACGCGCCGGTGGCCCGGGCCAGCGCGATGTAGTCGGAGCTCAGCGCGGTGAGCATCGAGGAGCGCACGGTCCTGGCCACCACCGCCACGAACGACGCGGCGAGCGTGATCGCCGGCAGCACCAGGTGCGCGACGGCGTCGCCGAAGGCCGCCAGATCGCCGCTGAGCAGCGCGTCCACCGAGGTCATCCCGGTGATGGACGGGACCTGCCGGCCGAAGGAGAGCTGCCCCGTGAGAGGCAGCACCCTGAGTTCGGCGGCGAACAGCAGCTGCAGCATCAGGCCGAGCCAGAACACCGGCATGGCCGCGCCCAGCAGGGTGATCAGCCGGGCGGCGGCGTCCGCCGCCCGGCCGTTGCGCCAGGCCGCGTAGGTGCCCAGCGGGACCGCCACCATGACGTTGATCACCATGGCGGCGAGGACCAGCTCCACCGAGGAGGGCAGCATGGCCGCGACATCCTCCAGCACCGGGCGCTGGGTGAACACCGACGTCCCGAGATCTCCCTGGAACAGCCGTCCCATGTAGGCCAGGAACTGGTCCCACAGCGGCTGGTCCAGGCCCAGCCGGGCGGCGACGACGGCCACCTGCTCCGCCGTCGCGTTGCGCCCCGCCGCCGCCCGGGCGGGGTCGCCGGGCAGCACCTGGGTCATCAGGAACGTGACGACGGCAAGGCCGAGCAGCACGACGACGCTCGTGGTGAGCCGCCGGAGCAGCAGACGGGCCATGCGGGTGTCCCTCCTCGTGCGTCGGCTCAGCCGACCTGGACCTTGTAGACGTCCACGGTCTGGTGGTGGGCCGGCTGGTAGGTGTAGCCGGTCAGGCCCTGGCGCAGGACCGTCACGTACTGCGAGTTGGCCATGTTGAGCGAGTAGTGGTCAGCGGCGATGAGCTGCTGGGCCTTGGCGTACGCGGCGCACCGCTCGGCCTCGTCGGTCGACTGCTGGCCCTGCTCGACGAGCTTGTCCACCTCGGGGTTGTCGTAGCCGCCGCTGTTCTGGCCGTTGTTGATGAACGAGGAGTGGAACTGCACGTACAGCACCGCGTCCGGGTCCGGGTAGGCCGGGAAGCCGTAGATCATGCCCAGGTCGGGCGTGGTCTCGTTGGTCTTCAGCCGGTCCACGTACTGCGGGTAGGTGATGGCCTCGAGGTTCAGCTTGACGCCGATCTCGGACAGGTTCGACTGCAGCAGCGTGGCGGCCTGCTCCATCTCGGCGGTGGCCTTGAGGTACGTCATGGTGAGCGTGACGTCGCTCAGCCCGGCGTCGGCGAGGAGCTGCTTGGCCTTGGCCACGTCCCTGGTGGGCTGCGGGGTCGTCTCGTCGAAGCAGCTCATGCCGCCGGGCAGCGGCCCGACCGCCTTCTTGCCCGCGCCCTTGAGGATGGCGCTGATGTGCTGGTCGTAGTCGTAGGCGTAGGAGATGGCCTCACGCAGCTTCGGGTTCTCCAGCGGGGAGTCCTTCATCTTGGCGAAGACGTACAACTGCACGTTGGTGTCGGCCTTGTCGACCGTGTAGCCGGCGCCCTCCATCGAGGCCCAGTCGGTGGGGGCGATGTCCATCGCGATGTCGACGTCGCCCGAGGTCAGCGCCGTCTTCTGGGTGGCGGCCTGCGGGAGGTAGCGGAACACCACGTCCTTGGCCTGGTTGGTGAAGCCGCCCCAGTAGCCGTCGTGGCGGGTGAAGCGCGCCTCCTGGTTGGGGGTGTAGCCCGTCAGCTTGTACGGGCCGGACCCGGCGTCGTTGGAGGCCAGCCACTTCTGCCCGTCGTCGTCGCCGGCGTTGGCCGTCACGAGCTTGGAGTTGAGCAGGTAGACGCGGGTGAGCGCGGAGGCGAACGGGGCGTAGGGCCGCTTCAGCCTGATGGTCGCGTGGGTGTCGTCCACGACCTCGGTGGAGTCGTAGGCGCTCACCAGGGACGCGACGCCGATGCCGAGCCGGGCGACGCGGTCCAGGGTGTACTTCACGTCGGCGGCCGTGAGCTTGGTGCCGTCGTGGAAGGTGACGTCGTCGCGCAGCGTGACGTCGAGCGCCTTGCCGTCCTCGCTGAACGTCCACTCGGTGGCGACGGACGGCTTCAGCTCGCTGCCCTCGTACCGCAGCAGCGTGTCGTAGGCGGGGATGGCCACCTCGTCCACGGTGGAGTTGTCCGCCTGGACGGGGTCGAAGGTCGCCGGCGGCTCGTTCTCGGCGATGATCAGCGTCTGCTTGCGCGCGTCGGAGCCGGCGGAGCCGCCGGCTCCGGCCGAGCCGCCGCCCCCGCATGCCGCGAGGGCGAGGGAGGCGGCCAGGGCGGCCGCGGCCAGGCGCAGGGGACGGACCCGGCGGGGTCGCCCCGCGGACGGGGGGATGGGGTGGTGCATGGATCTTCTACCCTTCGTGAGTGCGCCGTTGCGGCGCACGCCTGCTCCCGGTCACGGCCCAGGTGCCGTGTCCCCGGCGTGTTCAGGAACCGGAGGCGGCCGATCGCGACTGCCGGGCGGGCGTGGGCCGCCACTCCCCGGAGTCCTCGACGACGACTCCGTAGACCCGTTCCGCCGCCTCGGCGCTGACGTAGCCGTCGAGCACGTCGGCCACCACGGCGGCCGGGTCGCGGTCGAGCGGGTCGCCGTAGCCGCCGCCGCCCGCCGTGCGGTTGACGAAGCGGTCCCCCGCCCGCATCGTCGCCCGGTACATGCCGACCCGCTGCTCCCGGTCGGTGCCCGGCCAGAGCACCATCTCGCTGGGCTCGGGCTCGTGGCCGCCGTCCAGCGCCCAGGGCCGGGTCTTGCTCTTCTTCTTCATGGACAGCACCTCGCCGTCGGCGAGGTAGCGGACCTGCCGCAGCACGCCGACGCCGCCGCGGAAGCGGCCCGCCCCGCAGGAGTCGGGGATCAGTTCCAGGCGCTCGTGGAACACGGTCGACTTGTGCTCCAGCACCTCGATCGGGGTGTTGCGGACCACGCTCTGCGAGGGGTGCTGCTGGGCGTTGGCGCCGTCGCGGTCCTTGCGCGCGCCCCAGCCGATGCCCTCGTTGTTGCTGATGACGAAGTCGGAGCCGGTGCGCGGGTCGTGGCCGAGCGCCATGAATCCCGGCTCGTCGCCGCCCGAGGAGGCCGGGATGCTGTCGAGCACCTGGGCCAGCGCCTTGTGTATCAGCTCGAAGGCGACGATGGCGCTCCACTGGGTGAACGTCGCCACCGGGTACTGGGCGTTGAAGAAGTTGCCCGGGTCGGCCTTGACGGACAGCGCCCGGTAGTGGCCGGCGTTGGACGGCTCGTTCGCGCTGGTCAGCTCCTTGAACGTGGCCTTGGCCAGGCTCTCGGTGGCGCCGATGGGCAGGTTCACCGGGCCCAGCACGGCGCCGTCGGAGCCGTTGAAGTCGACCTCCATGTGGTCGCCCTGGATGGTGACCTTGACTTCCATCCGGATCAGGTCGTCGGTGATGCCGTCGTCGTCGCAGTAGTCCACCGCGGTCCACGAGCCGTCGGGCAGCGCGGCGACGGCCTTGCGGGCGACCCGCTCGCCGTGCTCGATGAGCTGACGGATGGCCTGGTCCACGGTCTCGCCGCCGAACTTCTCCCACACCTGGGCCAGCCGGTTCTCGCCGGTGCGCAGGGCGGCGAGCTGGGCGTGGAAGTCGCCGATGGTCAGGTCGGGCAGCCGGGAGTTGAACCGGATCAGCTCGACGATGTCCCGCACCGGCTCGCCCCCGCTGACGATCTTCGTACCGGGGAAGATCAGTCCTTCCTGGTGCATGTCGGTCGAGTCCAGGACGTAACCGGGGGCCTTGGCGCCCAGGTCCATCCAGTGGGCGCGGACCGCCAGGTAGGCCGCGGGACCGTCGTGCCCGTCCCGGAACACCGGCGCGAACAGCATCGCGTCGTAGGAGTGCGCGCCGCTCCAGTACGGATAGTTCAGCAGGTAGACGTCACCCGGCGCGAGGTTCTCGCGGCCGACGTACTCCACGCCCTTGACGATGGCGTAGTCGTTGGCGCCCAGGAACGAGGTGATGCCGGCCGCCTCGGCGGTCAGGTCCAGGTCGGCGTTGTAGATGGAGATGCCGAAGTCCAGCACCTCGTAGATGACCGGGTTGAACGCCGCCCTGACCAGGGTGCGGCGCATCTGCTCGCCCACCGAGACCAGGTAGTTCCTGATCACCTCGACGGTGGCGCCGTCCAGCCGCTCGCCCGTGCTCATGCCTGGCCTCCCGTGATCACCAGTTGCCCGTATCGGTCGACGGTGAGCTGCTGGTCTCCGAAGATGACCGTGGTGGAGGTGCCCTCCTCCACGATGGCCGGCCCGCTCACCTCGTGGCCGGCGCCCAGGCTGCCTCGCGCGTACACCGGGAAGGCGACCGTCTCGCCCGTGGCGACGTCGAACGCGGGGCGCTCGGCGATCGGCTCAGGGGCGGCGGTGTCCGCCGGCGGCAGCTCGCGCAGTCCCGGCTTGGCCAGCCGGCCGACCGCGCGCACCCGCAGCGTGAGGATCTGGCCCGGCTCCGGCATCGCGTGGCCGTAGCGGGCCTCGTGCTGCTCGCTGAAGCGGGCCAGCACGGTGGCGGCGGTGTCGCCGGGCACCAGGTCGATGCCCAGGCTGTGCTCCTGGCCGTGGTAGCGCACGTCCAGGCGGCGGACCAGGGTGCGGTCCTCGGGCTTGACGCCCTGGGCGGACAGCACCTCCTCGCCCTGCGCCTCCAGCTCGGCGAACGCGTCCTCCAGACCGGCCAGCGTCTCGTCGCTGAGCGGGCGCAGGACCGTGGTCGCGAACTCGTACTCCAGGTCCGACATCAGCATGCCGAAGGCGGAGAAGGCCGCCGGGACCTGCGGCACGATCGTGGTGGCGATGCCCATCTCGCGGGCCAGCATGGGCGCCAGCAGCGGCCCCGCCCCGCCGAAGGCGAGCAGCGCGAACTCCCGCGGGTCCAGCGCCCGCTCCACGGTGATCTCGCGCAACGCGCCCACCGTGCGGGCCAGCAGGACCTGGAAGACGCTCGCCGCGGCCCGGGTCACGTCGACGCCGAGGGGCTCGGCCAGCTTGGCCGCCACGGCGTCGCGGGCGGCGTCCGCGTCGATCGTCATGTCGCCGTCCAGGAACCCCGACGGATCCAGGTAGCCCAGGACGAGCGCCACGTCGGTCACGGTCGGCTCGGTGCCGCCCGCGCGGTAGGCCACCGGGCCGGGCACCGCGCCGGCGCTGTGCGGGCCGACCTTCAGCAGGCCCTCGTCGATCCAGGCGATCGAGCCGCCGCCCGCGCCCACGGTGCGGATGTCGAAGATGGGGATGAGCAGCGGGAAGCCGTCGATGCCGGCCTCGTGCACCTCGCCCGGCTCGCCGTCCTCGATCACGCAGCAGTCCAGGCTGGTGCCGCCCACGTCGAACGTGATCACCTTGGCCAGGTTCTGCTCGCGGGCCAGGAAGGAGGCGCCGACGACGCCGCCCGCCGGTCCGGACAGCACCGTCATCAGCGGCGCCTGCCTGGCCAGCTCGGAGGTCATCGCGCCGCCGCCGGAGCGCATGATGTGCAGCGGGTGAGTCAGCCCGGCGTCGTTGAGCCGCGACTCCAGCGTGGCGATGTAGTCGTTCAGCACCGGCCGGATGTAGGCGTCGAGGGTGACCGTGCTGGTCCGCTCGTACTCGCGGTACTCCCGGGTGATGTCGGTGGAGGTCGAGATCGACACGTCCGGGTACGCCTCGCGCAGGATGCGCGCCGCCAGCCGCTCGTGCTCGGGGTTGGCGTAGGAGTGCAGGAAGCAGATGGCCAGCGAGCGCAGGCCGTGCTCCTCCACCAGCAGCCGCCCGGCCTCGCGGACCGCGTCCTCGTCCAGCGGCTCGATCACCGTGCCCTGGGCGTCGATGCGGCCGGGCACGCCGGTGCGGTGCCGGCGGGGGACGAGGGGCGGCGGCGGGGCGTAGGAGAAGTCGTACATGTGCTGGCCGGGCACGTTGGCGCGGGCGATCTCCAGCAGGTCGCGGAAGCCCTCGTTGGTGATGATCCCGACGTCGGCGCCGCGCCGCTGCAGGATCGCGTTCAGGCCCAGCGTGGTGCCGTGGACGAACGCCTCCACGTCGTCCAGCCGGTCGGCGAGCCCGCCGACCGCGTCCAGCACGCCGCGCGCCGGGGCGCCCGGGGTGGTGGAGGCCTTGTGCAGCCGCAGTTCGCCGGTGGTGTCGTTGTAGGAGATGGCGTCGACGAACGTGCCTCCGATGTCGACGGCGAAGCGGGTGCGGCCGGGGTCCTGGCTCACTGTGCGCCCTCCGTGGCGGGGGTCTCGGGTACGGCGGGGGTCTCGGGTACGGCGGGCAGGTCGTCGCGGACGATCCGCCCGGCCTGCATGACGAAGGCGATCCGGCGCAGCGACGACAGGTCGCTCAGCGGGTCGCGCTCGGTGACGATCAGGTCGGCGAGGTAGCCCTCCTCGACCTCACCGGCCTGTCCTTCCAGGCCGGTCAGGCGGGCCGCGTCGAGGGTGCCCGAACGCAGCGCCTGCTCGGTGCTGAGCCCGGCCTCGGCCAGGAACTCCATCTCCCGTACGGCGACCACCGTGTCCTCGATCGGCTCGCCCGGCGGGTAGTCGGTGCCGGCCAGGAACGTGATCCCGGGCTTGTCCGGGTCGTCCGGGTCGGCGACGCCGGCCGCGATGGCGGTGCGGATGCTGGCGAGGTGGCCGGGGCCGACCTCCAGTGCCCGCTCGATCTGCCAGGGGGTGAAGGAGTGCTCGGCCATCCATTCGGGGCACCGGGTCACGCACAGGGTCGGCGTCAGGTAGACCCGCTGGTCCGCCATCTGCCTGGCGGTGCCCTCGTCGAGGTCGTAGGCGTGCTCGTAGCCCCGGACCCCGGCGGCGAGCGCCTCGCGGATCGCCGAGCCCGCGCCGGCGTGCGCCGTCACGTACGTGTTGTGCTCCTCGGCGGCGCGGACCACGGCGCGCATCTCGTCGATGGTCATCTGCGCGCCGGTGAACGACTCGCCCTGGTGCGCGATGCCGCCGGTGATGAAGATCTTGATCAGGTCGGCGCCCGCGGCCAGCTCCGCGCGGGCTGCCCGCAGGAAGGCGTCGTAGCCGTCGGCGTAGGCGCAGCCGCTGCCCTGCCCGTGCCCGCCCGTCGTGGAGATCGCCCGGCCGGCGCCCACGATCCGCGGCGCCTCCACCCAGCCCTGGCCGGCGGCGGTGCGGATGAGGAGGTCGGCGCGGTTCTGCTCGTGCACCGACCGGATGGTGGTGACGCCCGCGTACAGCGCGTCGCGGGCCCGGGACAGGGCGCGCAGCGCCGTGAGGCCGGAGTCCTCCGCCTCGTCGATGTCCGAGAACGGATAGACGATCGACAGGTGGGAGTGCACCGAGATCAGACCCGGCAGCAGGTAGCGGCCGCCGAGCCGCACCGTACGCGCCCCGGGGGGCGGCGCGTCGGCGGTGATCCGTTCGATCCGCCCGTCGCGCACGACCACGTTCGTGTCACGCCGGATCGACCCGGACCGCACGTCCACGACGTGGCCGCCGGCCAGCCACACCGGCTCGGCCGCGGGCGGTCGCCCGTCTATCGATGTCACCGCTTCTCTCCTCATCTCTTCTTCTCGGGGAGGTCTTGCATGAGCCGCTCAGGGCCCAGGTCGGAGATGTCCACGGGGGGTTTCGCCCCGGTCACGAGGCAGCGCAGGGTCTCGGCCCACAGGGGGGCGAAGGTGAACGCGTAGGTGCCGCCCGCGACGAGGAACCCGGGGCTGCCCGGCACCTCGCCGATCACCGGCATCTCGTCGGGGGTGGCCGCGAGCGGTCCGGCCCAGGCCCGCAGCAGTCTCAGCCGGCGGACGAACGGCAGGATCCGCACGGCGAGCGCCATGTTGCCCACCATGCTGTCCACGCCCGCGTCGCTGCGGCCGTCGAGGTCCAGCCGCCGGGCCGGCCAGCCGCCGCCCACCAGCAGGTTACCCGCGCTGACCTGCTTGACCGACAGGCCCTCGCCGATGTGCTGGACCAGGTGCGGCAGCCCGTCGGAGGAGCGCACGGTGGCGTGCATCTGGATCGCCACCGGGGACATGTCGAGCCTGACCCCGGCCAGCGCGGCGATCCGGTGCAGCCACGGCCCGGCCACGTCGATCACCACCGGCGCCCGCACCTCCCGCGTCCGGGCCGTCACCCGCCAGGCGCCGCCGTCGCGGGTGATTCCCGTCACAGGCGCGAACGGCACCAGTTCGGCGCCGTGCCGCACCGCGTCGGCCAGGTAGGCCGGGGTGACCTTCAGCGGGTTGGCGTAGCCGTCGTGGCGGCACCAGGTGGCGGCGGCGACGGTCGGCCCGAGCTGGGGCAGCGCCTCGCGGGCCGCGTCGCCGTCGAGGATCTCGGTCGTGATCCCCACCGCGTTCTCCCAGGCCTGCTTCTCGTGCAGCTCCCGTACCTGCTCGGGGGTCTCGGCGACGGTGAAGCCGCCGCTGCGGCGCAGCTCGACCGAGGCGTCGAGGTCGTCCTCGACGTCCTCCCACAGGTCGCTCGCGGCGCGCTGCAGCGGCGCGAACCGCGCGCTGTCCAGGGGGACGGCCTGGCCGGGCCGGCGGGTGTGCACCGCCTGCACGTGCAGGTTGCCCGCGGTGGTGCCCGAGCCCTCCCGGCCGGGCGCGCCGCGTTCCAGCACCACGACCCGGTGGCCGTCGCGGGCGAGCCGGCTGGCCGCCGACGCGCCGAGCACGCCGGCGCCGATGATCACCACGTCCGCCGTCGTCATGCCGGCCCCCCTTCTCCGGCCATCTCCAGCAGCGTGGCCACCGCCACGGGCCGGACCGGGAGGCGGGAGGGGAAGACGTCGGAGGAGGTACGGGCCACCGCGGAGACGGCGAAGCCGCACTCGCGGCCCTGGCACGGCCCCATGCCCGCGCGGGTCCACGCCTTGGTGGCGTTGACGTCGCCGGCGGCGGTCCCGGCGGTCCGGCGGACCTCGCCGGCGGTGATCGCCTCGCAGCGGCAGAGCGTGGCGGTGTCCGGCAGCGTGGGGCGCAGCAGCCTGGCCAGGTCGGCCGGGGTTGGGTAGAGCGCGTCGGTCAGGCTCTTGAACCGTTCCAGACGGCGGCCGTCGGCCGCGAGCCCGCGCAGCTCGCCGGCGCGGGGGCGGTGTCCCTCGCGGCCGAGGATGTCGAGCGCGGCGGACAGGCCCCGGACCGCCGCGGTGGGCGCGCCGCCGATGCCCGCCGCCTCGCCGATGACGTACACGTCGGCGCGCGAGGAACGGCCGGAGGGGGTGAGGACCGGTGTCGCGTCCCCGGTCGCGGGGTCGGTGCGGACCGCGCAGCCGAGCATCCTGGCCAGGTCGGCCTGGGGGCGGAAGCCGTACCCGACGCAGAGCGCGTCCACGGCGACCGTGCGCACCGGGCGCGCCGGGGCGCTCGCGGCGGCCAGCGTCACGGAGGTGACGCGGTCGCGCCCGTCGGCGCGCACGACCACGGTGTCCTGCCAGATCGGCACCCGCGCCCGCGCCAGGCGCGCGGCGTACCCGGCCAGCTCGCGCAGCCGGGCGGGATGCCGTACGGCGCCGAGCGCGCGCAGGCTGGGCCGGTACGGCCGGCCGGCCTCGGCGATCCCGGCGACCGTGACGCCGAGGGCCAGCAGCGAGCAGGCGACCGGCAGCAGGAACGGTCCAGAGCCGGCCAGCACGACGCGCTCGCCGACCGGCGTGTGGTCGGCGGCGGCCAGGTGCTGGGCGAAGCCGGGGGTGGTCACGCCGGGCAGCTGCCAGCCGGGGAAGGGGAAGGGCCGCTCGTACGCGCCGGTGGCGACGATCAGATAGCGGCCGCGCAGGCGCACGGGGCGCTCGGCGGGGTCGGAGACGAGCAGGGTGCGCCCGTCGTCGTCGACGCCCCAGACCAGGTGGCCGGTCCGGCACTCGACGCCCGCCGCCCGCACGGCGTCGATCAGACGCCGGCCTTCCGGGCGGTGGTCGCCCCAGACGCGGGCGACCTCGGGGGCCGGGCGCCGGAAGTACTGGCCGCCCAGCTCCGGCTGCTCGTCGACGACCGTGACGCTCAGTCCGGCCGCCGCCAGCCGGCGCGCGGCGGCGAGGCCGGCGGGGCCGCCTCCGACGATCACGACGTCCCGCTCCTCCGGAAGGCTCACGACCCCTCCCCCGCGCCGGCCGTGCGGACGCTCATGCCGGGACGGACGGGGGTCAGGCAGGCCCGCACGCCGGGGCGGCCGTCGACCATGACCTCGCATTCGAGGCAGACCCCCATGCCGCAGAACGGGCCGCGCGGCTCTTCGCTGACCGGGTTGCGGCGGAAGGTCCAGGTGCGGTCGCCGACGAGCGCGGCCGCCAGGCTGACGCCCTCGACGACGCTCACCGGCCGGCCGTTCACCTCGATCGTGACCGTGCGCGCCCGGCTCGCCGCGGTGACCGGGGCCTCGGCGCTCACTCCCGGGCTCCCTCTGCCTCGGGAGCCGCCTGGAGAGCCGCCTGGAGAGCCGCCTTGAGTCCGGACTCCGTCAGGACGGCGTCGATCGCCCGCAGCGTCGTCTCGTCCTCGATCGGCAGGAGCGGCGGCCGCACGTGCCCGCCCGGCTGGCCGAGCAGGCTCATGGCGGCCTTGAGCTGGGCGATGGGGGTGCCGAACACGCCGCTGTAGTCGGGGTTGATCAGCCGGGAGGACAGCGCGGTGTAGCGGTCGGCCCACGCGCGGGCGGTCTCGCTGTCGCGCCTGGCGACGGCCTCGTAGTAGGGGACGGCGAACGGGGCGCCCATGCCGCCGCCGTCGATGTTGCCGTCGCCGCCGATCTCCATGAGCACGGCCAGGCCGCGCCGGTGCAGGAAGCTGCCGAAGACCCGCACCCGGTCGCAGACGGCCTCGACGGTGCCCAGCATGCGCAGCCAGTCGCCGGTGCTGTCCTTGATGGCGACGACGTTGTCCAGCGCCGCCAGCCGTTCGGCCAGGCCCTGGTGGGCGGAGATGTCCACGGCGACCCCGCGCGGCCAGTTGTAGACCATGAAGGGCAGCGGGGTGGCGGAGCTGATGCGATCGTAGTAGTCGACGATCTCGTCCGGACCCGGGTGCACGTACGGCGGGGGCGTGGCGAGCACGCCGTCGGCGCCGGCGGTGGCCGCGTGGCGGGCCAGGCCGATCGCCTCGTCGGGGGTGTAGGCGGTGATGCCGGCGATCACGGGGTAGCGCCCGGCCACCTCGTCCACCGCGATCTCGACGACCCGGCGGCGCTCGTCCGGGGTCTGGCTGAACCACTCGCCGGTGCTCCCGTTGACCAGGACCCCGTGCACCCCCTGCTCGGCGTAGAGGCGCAGGAGCGCGCGCCAGGCCTCCTCGTCGAGGAGCCCGTCTGCGGTGAAGGGAGTAGGGGCGGCCGGCCAGTAGCCGTGCCAGGTGACGTCGTCGCGGTCCATGCGGTTCTCGACCTCTAGTGGGTTGGATTGGGATCGATTGCACAAGGTTGTAGCATTCCCACGATTCCGGTCAAGGGAGAAAACGGATTTTTACTCACGAAATCTCCCTGTTACATCGACTGATCGGCGATCATCTGAGATGATCCCGATGCATAATGGGATCGATCCCAGAGATCCATGTCAGGCAGGGGAGGACGATGCGGATCGGACTGAAGGAGGTCGCCGCGGAGGCCGGAGTGTCCCGCAGCACCGCCTCACGCGCCCTCAGCGGCTCCCCGCTGATCTCCGCCGAGACCCGCGCGGCCGTCGAGCAGGCGGCGGCCCGGCTCAACTACCAGCCCAACCGGCTGGCCGGCGCGCTGCGCTCACGGCACTCCCACCTGGTGGGCCTGGTGCTCAACAACCTCATCAACGCGTCCTTCCACACCATCGCCGAGGTGGTCCAGCGCCGCGCCGCCGACGAGGGCTACCAGGTGCTGCTGGGCATCACCGGCGCCGATCCGGCGCGGGAGAAGACGTTCCTGCGCACCCTCGCCGAGCACGGCGTGGACGGCCTCATCGTGATCGGCACCGGCAAGAACGGCGCGACCACCAACGCCCTGCTCGCCGACGGCACGGGCGTGGTCAACGTGATACGACGACCGGCCGACAGCGCCGCCCCGTCCGTGCTCGCCGCCGACCGGGAGGGAGCCCACGCCGCCACCGCCCACCTGCTCGACCTCGGCCACGAGCGCATCGGCTTCATCGGCGGCGAGCTGACGGCCGACTCGGGCCGCGAACGCTTCGCCGGGTACGAGCAGGCGCTGCGCGAGCGCGGCCTGGAGGCGGACGAGTCACTGATCGAGCGCGGCCCCTTCGCCCCCGACTTCGGCACCGAGGCCATCAACCGGCTGCTGCGGCGCGAGCCGCGCATGACGGCGCTGTTCGCCGCCAACCACGAGGCCGTGTTCGGCATCCTGCCCACGCTGGCGAGCACGGGCGTCTCCGTCCCCAGCGACCTGTCGCTGGTGTGCCACGAGGACATCTCGTGGCTGCGCCACTGGTCCCCCGCGATCACGGTGGTCGACAACGGCGCCAGAGAACTGGGCGAGCTGGCCATGAACCTCTTGCTGCAGCAGATGAAGCACGCCGGCGGACCCCAGGACGGCGCGCAGGAGACGCGCAACGGCCGGGCCTACCGGGTGGGCGCCCAGCTCGTCATCCGCGACTCCACCGCTCCCCCGCGTCCTCGGTGATCCATCGCCACAGGTCGTCGGGGCCGCGCTCGATGAAGACGCGGCCCAGCCGCCCGGCCCACCAGCGGGCGGTGCCGAACTCGTCGCGCCAGGCCCACAGCCGCCGGGTGGCCAGGTGCAGCGGGTGCTCGCGGGTGATCCCCATCGCCGCGTGCGCCTGGTGGGCGACGCGAGCGCCCTCGGTCGCGGCCCGGGCGGTGACGACACGCGCCGCGGCGACCCTCGCCCAGGCGTCGGCGTGCCCTTCGGCCAGCGCCGCGGTGGCGCGCCGCACGGCGACGCGGGCGGACTCGGCCTCGGAGGCCAGGGCCGCCACCAGGCTCGCCACGGCCTGGAACGCGATCAGCGGCCTGCCGAACTGCTCGCGCACCGTCACGTGCGCGACGGTCCGGTCGAGGGCGGTGAGCAGGGCGCCGGTCAGGGCGGCGGCCCGCAGCAGCGACGCCTCGGCGAGCAGGTCCCCCGGCCCGCCGAGCGAGGCGGCGGGGGTCCCGTCCAGGCGCAGGGTGTCACGTGGCTCGCCCGCCAGGTTCGCTCCCTCGACCCAGCTCAGCCCCGCCGCGCCGGCGCGGACCTCCGCGAGCTGCTGAGCCCCCGAGTCGAGGGTGGCCGGCACCACCACCCGCCCGGCGTGCCTGCCCCAGGGCACCTTCGTGACGGTCCCGTACAGCCGGCCGCCGGCGGAGAACCGGACGCCCTCGCCACGCCGGGGCAGAGCCACGGTCGCGACCCCACTCCCGACCCGGCTCCCCGCACCCCCCGCGTCGTGCCCGGCCTCGCGCCCGGCGTCCTGCTTGGCGTCGTGTCCGGCGTCGTCCCCGGCGCTGTGCCCGGCCGCGGCCAGGGCGCGCCTGGCCAGGACGGTCTCGGCGAGCGGGACGGACACGTGATGCCGGCCGAGCCCTTCGACGATCGTCACGACGTCGCCCAGGTCGCCGCCCTCGCCGCCGTGCGCCTCGTCGACGCCGACGGCCGTCCAGCCGAGCTCCCGCACGGTGTCCCAGATCCCGGGCAGGTCGTCGCCCGGCTCGCCGCCGTGGCCTGCCAGGACCTGGTCGACCACCGCGCCCAGGTCGGAGGTGTCCCGCCGCCTGCCCCCGGCGACGGCGCCGCGGGAGATGACGGTCCGCAGCACCTCGGTGGTGCCGCCGCGGATGGTGAACCCGGGCGCGGCCAGGATGCCCTGAGCCAGGAGTCCTTCGGCGCCCGCCGCGCCGGGATCGACCTCGGTGTCGAGCAGGGCCCTGGCCAGCTCGACGACGTCGCGTTCGAGCGTGGTGCCGAGGTCCTTCAGCATGGCCGCCTCGTGGACCGGCGCCCGGCCCTCGTCCATCGCGCCGGCGACGTCGAACGCCATCGCGCGCAGCGTCGCCAGCCTGGCCAGCACCTCGCCGGTCCGTTCAGCCGTCCCGTCGCCGGCCCCCTCGCCGGTCCGTGGAGCCGCCCCGTCGCCGGCCCCCTCGTCGGCCCTGTCGCCGGCCCCGTCATCGGCCCGGCCGATCCCGCTCACCGCCTCGATCGCGGCGGTGAGCAGCGGGTACGTGCTCAGCACCCGCTCGATGCCGCCGCGCTCCAGCGCGAGCTGCTCGGTGACCTGCTTCCACCCGTTCCCGACGGTCCCGAGCACGTGCTCGTCGGGGACGAAGACGGCGTCGAAGGTGACCTCGTTGAAGTGGTGCTCACCGGCCAGGTCGTGGATCGGCCGCACGTCGACGCCGGGCGCGGCCATGTCGACGATGAACTCGGTGAGCCCTTCGTGCTTCTTGTCCCCCTTGCCGGTACGGGCGAGCACGTAGGCGTGCGTCGACCGGTGCGCCTGGCTGGTCCAGATCTTCCTGCCGGTGACGAGCCAGCCGCCTTCGGCCCGGGTCGCCGCGGTGCGGACCGAGGCCAGGTCGGAGCCCGCGTCGGGCTCACTCATGCCGAGGCAGAAGGTGACCTCGCCGGACGCGATGGCGGGCAGGAACCTCGCCTTGGCGGCGTCGCTGCCGTGCCGCACGATGGACGGCCCGATCTGGCGGTCCGCGATCCAGTGCGCGGCGACGGGCGCGCCGGCCCGCAGCAGTTCCTCCGTCACGACGAGCCGGGTCAGCGCCGAACCGCCGCCACCGCCGTACTCGGCCGGCCAGGAGATCCCGATCAGGCCGCGCGCGGCCATGGCCCGGGTGAAGTCCAGGTCGTAGCCGCGCAGCCAGGCGTCGCACGAGGGCGAGAACCTGCCCTCCCGCGCCCACGCGCCGACGAGCTCACGGGTGGTCCTTCGCGCTGCCGCGAGTTCCCTGCTGTCCATGTCGGTACCCCTCCGTCCCGGCGAACGCTCGTCCCGCCACCTGATAGCCGAGTTCCGCGGCACCCGCCGGCGCGGGCGCGCCGGATGAGCTCGCGGCCCACGACGGATAGCCGGAGGCAGGCGGTCAGTCCTCGGCCGAGGTGGTCACCTTGTCGGCGGCCGGCGCCTTGATGGACACCTTGGCGCCCCACCCGGTGAACCGGCTGTCGATCGTGATCGTCTTGCCTTCGTGCAGGTTGGTGTCGAACACGCCCGTGGCCGCGTACGACGACGTCACCCTGCTCACCAGCCCGGCGGAGTTCAGGGTGAGCGTGTAGGAGACCTTCGTGTCGTCGTGCATGCGCAGCGGGATCGAGGCGTCGAACCAGGGTGACACCTTCTCCAGTTCCCTGAAGGTGATCTTCCCGGTGAGCTTGCCGCCCCGCAGCCTGCCCTTCTTCACCAGCGCCGACAGGGTCTTCGGCTCGACGGGGTTGATGACCTGGCCGTAGAAGCCGCTGCCGCCGCCGAACAGGCCCCCGCTCTTGAGCCAGGACTTGCCCGCCGGCAGGCGTTCCTGCCACATGCCGCCCGAGGTGTAGCTGACCTTGCCGATGCTGATCGTGCGCTCGCGGGGGCGGTGCCTGGCGGTGGCGGTGATGTCGGAGGCCGCCACGCCCTTGGCGTTGAACTGGAACGTCCCCTTGCGGCTCTGGATCTTGGTTTTCCCGTCGCCCACCAGCGTGGTCGTCTCGGTGAACCGCACGCCGTGGCCGGGGGCGAGCTCGCTCTTGAGCGCTCGTACGGGGTCCTTGGGCGCGGCCTGGGCGGGCACGGCTCCCGCCAGCAGACAGCCGCAGGCCACCAGCGCCGTGATCACGACTTTCCTCATGCACCGTGAGCCTGCAGCATCATGATCACGATCAGGGCACGGCCGGGGATCGGGGTGGGGTCAGGAGGTGGCGCGTCCGCCCCCGATGCCGAGCGACCTCAGCCCGATGCCGGCGGCCCGTGCGGGAACCCTCCCCCAGCGGGACGGTGGGGCCCATGACGCAGGCCGAGTCGACCCCCGGCGCCGCCGTCAGCTCACCGCCTGTCTCACCAGCGCGCCGATCCTGGCCTCCACCTCGGGCGTCACCTCGGTCAGGGCGAACGCGGCCGGCCACATCGCCCCGTCGTCCAGGTTCGCCCGGTCGCTGAAACCGAGGGTCGCGTAACGCGTCCTGAACTTCTCCGCACGCTGGAAGTGACAGACGATCTTGCCGTCCAGCGTGTACGCGGGCATCCCGTACCAGCCACTCCGGCCGGTACGCACGAGCTGGTCGAGGCGCTGGGAGCGGCCGCCGAGGCGGGGATCGGCGCCGGCGACCTGCCGGGCGCCCGCCGCTGGGCGCGGCGGCTCGCGGACCATCCCCTGCTGGCGGAGGTCGGCCACCGCGCCACGGGCCGGCTTCTGGTGGCCGACGCGCTGGCGGGCGACGCCGAGGCGGTCCTCACCGGCGGCGTACGGTTCCTCGACGCGTGGCAGGCAGCCGGCAGCCCCGTCAGGTCCGTCCTCGGCCCACCGGCGGCCGCGGTGGCGATGATCCACGGCCTGCGCGACGACCGGGACTCCCGGCGGGCGGTGCTGGACCGGCTCGACGACTCACCCGGCCGGACCGGAGGCTACGGGGCGGTCTTCGACGCGATGCTCCTGCTGCACCGCGGGCAGGCGGCGCGGGCGCTGGAGCGGCTGGCGCCCGAACCGGGCGAGGTGGGGCAGTGGGTCACCTGGATCTGGCTGCACTGGTACGTGGTGCTGCGCGCCGAGGCCGCCGTGCTGGCCGGCAGCCCGGACGCCCGTGACCGGCTGGCCGTGGCCAGGGCCGTGGTGGCGGGATAGCCGCGGGTCCCGCTTCGCGCCGCTGCCCGTACGTGGTCCATCACCGGAACGGGGACGGGCTCACGGGGTCACGCCGCGCCCCGGGCGATGCTCGCCGCCGGGCGGGGACCGGCGGTGCGCATGCGCAGGCGCAGCCGGGCGGCGCCGCGGACGCGTTCCACGCTGACCTCGTCGCACAGGGTGCGGACCAGGAGCAGCCCGGCGCCGCCCCCGTGGTCGAGGTCCGGCACGGTGGCCAGGTGCGCCTCGGTCAGGGCCCCGGCGGCGTCGACGACCTCCAGGCTCACCCCGGAGGCGTCGCGCGAGGCGATCAGGGTGCCCCGGCCGCCGCCGTGACGCAGCACGTTGGTGGCCGCCTCATGGGCGGCGATCGCCAGGTCCTGGAGCCTCTGCCCGCGCAGGCCGGCTCCCGCGCCGAAGGCGTGGACCCGCGCCCGCAGCACCGCGAGATCTGAGGTGATCGGCCACTGCGAACGGAACCCGGGAAACATGAGTCTTCACTGCCTTCCGCCACCGGCTGGATCAGCCGTCCAACGACAAACCTTCCTGGGGCCGGCCGGCTGAGGATCAACCGGCTGGGGATAAGAGGTACTGCCCGGAATACGCGGCTCTACGCCCCCGCCCGCCGCGCGGACCAACGGCGGTGCGGCTCAGGGACTTCCGGCCCTATGGCGCGCCTTCTCCACGAGGTCCGATGAAGGTAACCGATAAGGAGAACCGCTGATGCGTACGACTGTCGCGGACGTGATGACGACCGAGGTCGTCTCCGTCACCGCCCCCACCCCGTTCAAGGACATCGCCGAGGCGCTCATCACCGGCGGCATCAGCGCCGTCCCGGTCGTGGACGACGACAGGCGCGTGATCGGCATGGTGTCCGAGGCCGACCTCCTCCGCAAGGAGGAGTTCCGTGAGCAGTTCTACCGCGAGGGCTACCGCCCGCCGCTGCGCGCCCGGCTGCGCAATCCCAAGGGCAGGCAGAAGGCCGAGGGTGACACCGCCGCCGAGCTCATGACCAGCCCCGCCGTCGTCGTGTCCCCCCAGGCGTCGGCGGTCGAGGCCGCCCGGTTGATGGACGCCCACGACGTCAAGCGGCTGGCCGTCGTCGACCCCGAAGGCCGGCTGGTGGGCATCGTCAGCCGCCGCGACCTGGTCAAGCTGTTCCTGCGCGGCGACGCGGAGATCACCGCCGAGGTCCGCGACGACATCCTCGACCGCGCGCTGTGGGTGGAGACCTCCGGCGTGCAGGTGGAGGTCGACCAGGGCGTCGTGACCCTGTCCGGCTGGATGGAGCGCCGCTCCGAGGCCGCCATCGCCGTCCGCATGACGCGCCGGGTCAACGGCGTGGTCGACGTGGTCGACAAGCTCACCTGGAAGATCGACGACTCCACCTGGGAAGGCGCCTAGCCATGCTCGTGCGCGAGGTCATGAGCAGTCCGGCGGTCACCGTCCGCCGCACCGATCCGGTGCGGCGGGCCGTCCGGGTCCTGCACGGCCACGACATCACCGCCGCCCCCGTCGTCGACGAGGCGGGTCGTCTCGTCGGCGTCGTCAGCGAACTCGACCTGCTGCGCGGGGAGTTCGGGCCGGATCCCCGCGCCACCGTGACCCCCGTCCCGGAACCGGGCGGGCCGCCGCCGCACCGGGTGATGGAGGTCATGAGCGGTGACGTCGTCACGGTCACCGAGACCACCGACGTCACCACCGCCATCGACCTCATGGTCGGCAAGCGGGTCAAGAGCCTGCCCGTGCTGCGCGGCGCGGAGATCGTCGGCATGGTCAGCCGCCGCGACCTCATGGCCATGCTCGCCCGTCCCGACGACGAACTGCGCGCGGCGGTGCTGGACGCCCTGCGCGAGCAGTATCCCTCCGGCCCGAGCTGGGACGTCACCGTCCACGACGGCGTGGCCGAGCTCAGCGGGCCGCCCCAGGAGCACGCCGACCACATCGCCGGCCTGCTCGCCCGTACCGTGCCCGGCGTCGTCCGGGTCAAGCACACCAGGAGAGCGCCATGATCACCCTCGTCGAGAACGTCATGACCACCGACGTGGCCGCCGTCAACCAGAAGGCCTCCTTCCACACGGTGGCCGAGCTGCTCATCAGCCAGGGCGTCAGCGGCGTGCCGGTCGTGGACGACGACGACCACGTGCTGGGCGTCGTCTCCGAGGCCGACCTGCTGGCCAAGGAGGAGTTCAAGCAGCGCTACTACGGCGACGCCTACCGGCCGCCGCTGCGCGCCCGCATCCGGCACAGCGCCGGCAGCGAGGGCAGCGGCTACCGCAAGTCCCTCGGCGAGACCGCCGGGGACCTGATGACCAGCCCGGCCCACGTCACCACCCCGGAGACGCCGGTGGTGTCCGCCGCGCGCCTGATGGACCGCTACGGCGTCAAGCGCCTGCCCGTGACCGACTCCGCCGGACGCCTGGTCGGCATCGTCAGCCGCCGCGACCTGATCAAGGTGTTCCTGCACGCGGACCAGGACATCGAGCAGCACGTACGCGAGACCATCCGGGCCGAGTCCCGCGGCGTGGACGTCGCCGTCACCGACGGCGTGGTCACCCTGACCGGCACCGTGCCCGAGCACAGCCAGGCCATCATCGCCGTCCGCCTGGCCGAGAACCTCGACGGCGTCGTCGCCGTGCACGACAAGCTCGAATGGAAGCGCGACGACATCGTCGACGTGCCCATCTGGGGCGGCGCGTGACCGCGTACAGCGGAGGCGGCGCGGGACGGGAGCGTCGTCCCGGCCCGCGCCGCTGACGGCTCACATCGGGCCGGCGACGAGCCGCCCGGAAATCCGCAGCGTACGCTCCAGCTGTACGTGACGCGGATCCGCTCGTCGCTGGGCGGCGAGGTGATCAGCTGCCGCCGGAGCCGTCCGGCGGGGCCAGGTGGTCCTGCAGCTCCCGGTGCCGGAACTGGTACGTGGCGCCGCTGACGCGCAGCAGCCGGGCCTCGCAGGCCCAGTCGAGGAAGGCCCACAACCGCAGCGGCAGCAGCCCGCGCGCCGCCGCGACGCCCAGCCCGATCATGGTACGGGCCCAGGCGGTCGCGCCGAAGGCCAGTCCGAACGTCACCCCGCCGACGAGCGCGCACAGCAGCGACCTGAGGACGCCGTGGTGCAGAACGAACACCAGGAAGGCGGCGACCGCGCCGACGAGGCCGAAGGCCAGCCCGATCACGGCGTTGCGGCGCAGGGCCTCCCGGGGGTGGGCCAGCTCCGCGTCCTTGCTCCAGCCCCCGGTGGCGATCGTGAAGGCGATCCCCAGCGCGAAGGCGAGAGCGAACGCCCCGGCGAACCCCACGGCCAGAGGCAGCGGCCCGGCGCCGGCCAGCCGCAGCGGCGGCAGCGCGGTGAGCGCCCCGCACAGGCCGAAGCCCAGCAGGGAGAGCGGTTCGGCGCGGATCGCCTCGGCCACGGTCATCCGCTCGGCGCCGTGCCGGCCGGCCGCCGTCAGCCCGATGACCGCGCCCAGCACCAGCCCTCCGGCGCCCCCGGCGGCGACCGCGAAGCCGGGACCGAAGACCCTCCCGCCGGTCAGCGCGAGCCCGGCCAGGCCGCCCAGCACGCCGACGACCGCGCCCGCCGACGCGCCCAGCAGTCCTCCGGCGAACCGCCTCCGGCGGGGCACCCGGGTCCGCCCACCGGCGGCGGCCGGCCAGCGCGCCAGCGACAGCGTGGTGGCCAGGGCCACCCAGCCCGCCACGAGCACCAGGGCGAGCGGTTCTTCCGGGTCGCCGGCCGCCGACCCCGTACGGAACGTCAGCATCGCGACGACCGCGAAGAGCACACCGCACAGGCCGTGCAGCGCCCGGACCCGGCGCCGGCCGCCGATCGGCCACAGCAGGTGAGGGACCAGGTCGATCGCCGTCAGGCCGGGCGGCCGGTCCGTCCCGCCGCGGGCCTGCTCCCGCAGGCAGGCCGCCAGGCACGCGAGCCACGCCCGCACCTGGGCCGGTTCGTACGGCGTGCCGTGGGAGCAGGCGGCGCTGGAACGGGGCGCGAGGTCCGTCGCCGCCGGCACATACGCCTCCAGCAGCCTCCCCGCGATCACCGCCGCCCCCGCACCGTCACCGCCCTCCGCCCCGAACCCCCCAGCCGGCCCACCCTCAGACCGACCATCACCGAACACCTCAGCGGAACCGTCACCGGACCGCCCCACATCGAACGACCCGACCGGGCCACTCCCAGGCGCAGACGGACCCACGCCGTGCGACGCAGCCGGGTCGCCCCCAGCCCGCCCCGCGCCGTGCGACGCAGCCGGGTCGCCGTCGGGTGGATCCACGTGGAGCAGTTCGGCCGGGTCGCCACCGGACTCCACCGCCGTCACCAGCAGCAGCAGCCGCCACGGTGTGCCGAGCGCGGCGTGCACGGCCCTGCCTGCCGGTCCGGACAGCGCCGCGTGGACGACGTCGCGGCACGCGGCGCGGGGATGGCCGTCCGGCCAGCGGGCGCGCAGGTAGGCGGCGATCTGCCCGGCGTCCAGGTTGTGCAGCCTGATGACGGCGGCGTCGTCCAGCCCGGCGGCGGCCTCGCACAGCTCGGCGTGGCGGTCGGCGCGGCAGGTCACGACGACCGCGCCGGGCCGCCGCCCGGTGTGGTCGCTGTAGCGGTTGAGCTCGGTCAGCAGCCCGATCGCCCGGCGCGGCGGGCCCGTCGGCGGCTCCGGGTCCAGCTCGTCCAGCCCGTCCACCACCGGCAGCACCCGGCGGTCGCGCACCAGCCGCTGCGCGTCCCCGGCCGTGAGCCCGAACTCCCGGGTGAGCTGCTCGGCCAGCCAGGGTTCGAACGGCCTGCCGAGGGTCCATCGGGCGGCGTTGAGGCGCACCGGAACCGGCTGGTCACGGCCGGGCGCCTCACCGGCGGACAGCACCGGCTCCAGCAGTCGCAGCACCAGTTCGATCGCGAGCACGGTCTTGCCCGCCCCCGACTCCCCCACGACCAGCAGGCGGCGCGGGCGCAGGCCGGCGAAGAACCTGCCGATCTCGTGCAGGTCGTGCTCGGCCCGGCCGGCCCCGTACGGGCCGAAGCTCACCGGCGCGAGGGTGTAGCCGCCGAGCAGCCCCTTGCGCGACCTGTCCTCCTCCCGGAGTACGCGCCGCGCGAGCAGCGCGGCGGCCGGATCGGGCGGCGAAGCAACGGCCGCCTCCCCTGCGGCCTGACCCCCGACAGGCTGATCGCCGGCGACCTGACTCCCGGCGGGCGCCGGCGGATCGGGGGCGGCGCGCTCGGCCAGGGCCGCTCGGGCGGCACGCCAGCGTTCGAGCTCGCCCGGGACCAGCTCGGGCGGATGGTCGCAGTAGTGGAAGCACGCGGTGACGAAGGCCCGGACGAAATCCCACCGCGGCAGCCTGTCGGCCTGGCGCAGCACGTGCGAGGTGGTGCTTCTCGGCAGCGCGTCGACCTTGGTCCCGTCCGGGGTCGCCGTCTGGCCGCCGAGGGCGCGCAGTCTGCTCAGCGACGGCTCGCCCGCCCACTGCCGGAGCCGGACGAGCGCGCGCACGAAGTCCGCCGCGTCCGTGGCTTCCGCGGGGTCGGGTGGACGGGGACGGTCACCGGCCATCCGGGCCCCACCGACGACCAGGTGAACCGCGCGTCGCCGCGCCTCGTGGACAACGCCGTCCTCCCCGCTCGCCCATGACGCTCATTCTGACCGCCCGTGAGCGAGCACTTCAATCGCAATACCTCGGTGGGGCCGGGCGTCCGATTCCGTCCCATGTCGTCCCGCCGGTGGCTGGGACAACGTGGACGCGGTTTCGATGGTCCTGTCCGTCCGGACCGACCAGGAGGACGAGATCGAACGGGGGTGTCGGGATCGTGGGGGATCCCTGTGCCGGGCCTTCCTTGGGGACGTTGCTGAGGGGATGGCGCACGCGTGCGCTGCTGACCCAGGAGCAGCTCGCCGAACGGGCCGGGCTCAACGTCAGAACCGTGCGCCGCATGGAGGGCGACGCGATCTCGAGGCCGCGGGCCGCGTCCATCGTGCTGCTGGCGGAGGCGCTGGAGCTGAGCGACGCGGAGCGGGCGAGGCTGAGCTCCGTCGCCCGCGGCCTGCCCGCCGGGGCCGGCCACCCGGCGGTGACCGTGCCCCACCGCCCGCCCGCCGGGGCCGGCGGTCTGGAGGCGGTGACCGTGTGCCGGCAACTGCCCGCCGACGTCGCCGCGCTGGTGGGCCGGGATCGTGAACTGGGGGTCCTGGCGGACCGGCCCGCGTCGCCGTCCGCGCCGGTCGCCTGCGTCAGCGGCATGGCCGGGGTCGGCAAGACGGCGCTGGCCGTGCACGCCGCCCACCGGCTGGCGCCGCTGTTCCCCGACGGCCAGCTCTTCGTGGACCTGCACGGCCACGCACGCGCGGCGGCGCCGGTCGAGCCGGGCACGGCCCTCGCCCGCATGCTGCGCGCGCTGGGCGTCCCGGGCGAGCGCATCCCCTGGCATCCCGACGACCGCGCCGCGCTCTACCGCAGCGTGCTGGCCGGGCGCCGGGTCCTGATCGTCCTCGACGACGCCGCCGACGAGCGCCGGCTCCATCCTCTGCTGCCCGCCGGCCCCGGATGTCACGTGATCGTCACCAGCCGTCGCCGCCTGACCTGGGACGGCGAGGCCCGCGGCGTGCCGCTGGACGTCCTGGCGGTCCCCGACGCGGTCGCCCTGTTCTCCCGGCTGGCCGGGCTGGACGCCGGCGCTCCTGAGGGCGAGCTGGCGGAGGTCGTGCGGCGTTGCGGGCTGCTCCCCCTCGCCATCCGGATCGCCGCCGCCCGGCTCCTGGCCCGGCCCGCGTGGGACGTGCGGCACCTGCTCGACCGGCTGGCCTGGGACCGGCTGACCGAGCTGGCCGACGGGCGGCACAGCGTCGCCGCCGCCCTGGACCGCTCGTACGAGCGGCTGCCCGCCGACCAGCGGCGGGCGTACCGGCTGCTGGGCACGGGCTGCCCCGCCGACTTCGGCCCCGGCACGGCCGCCGCCCTGCTGGACACGAGCACGCCGCGGGCGGGACGGCTGCTGGACCAGCTGCTAGACGTCCATCTGCTGCAGGAGACGGCCCCCTGCCGGTACCGGATGCACGACCTGGTGCACGAGCACGCGGCGGCGCTGCGGCCCGCGGACGCCGGTCCCGGCCACGGCGGGCACCCCCATCGGGCGGGGCTCAGGAGCAGAACTCCGCGACGGTGGCGGTGAGCACGGCGGTGGGGCGGTCCAGCGAGTCCAGGTCGGCGTACTCGCAGGCGGCGTGCGCGCCCTCGCCGCCGGCGCCGGCCAGGTGGTTCAGCACGGCGATCAGCTCCGCCTCGACCGTGGCGGCGTCCTCCCCCGGGACGGTGCGGCGAGCGTTACGTGCCGATACGCCAGGCGTCGTGCGGAACCGGCGGCGGGGTGAGGGTGACCGCCAGGTCGGCGAAGGCGGCGGCCGAAGGGCGCGGGTCCGCGGGCAGGGCCAGGAGGACGGCGCGCCCGGCGGCGGGGTCCAGCGGGACCACGTGCACGCCCTCCCGGTGGACGGGCAGGGACAGCTCGGGGACGACGCTCACGCCCAGCCCTTCGGCGACCATGGCGAGGATGCTGTTGACGTCGCGTACCCGGTAGTGGCATCGCAGACTCGCCCCGGCCGCCTGCGCGAGCGCGGTGATCAGCGGCTCGCAGCCGCCGGTGGACATGATGAACGGGTGCCTGGCCAGCTCGGTCACCGGCGCCGAGAGGCGCAGGCCCAGCTCGTGCCCGCCGGGCAGGACGGCCAGCATGCGGTCGACGGCCAGTGTCCTGACCGCCGCCCCCGCGGGCAGCCCCGCGACCGCGGGCGTGCCCCCGGGCACGGCCGGGGATGCCGGGGCCGACACGGTCACGAGGTCGGCCGCGCCTGTTTCGAGCCACTCCAGCACCTCGTCGTCCGAGCCCTCCATCACTGTGAGCCGCACCTTCGGGTGGGCGTCCGCGAACCGCCGCAGGATCGGCGGGAGCAGCCGGGCGTTGGCGCTGGGGATGACGCCGACGCGCAGGCTGCCGCGCTCGTGTTCACGGGCCGCGGCCACCTCCCGTTCCAGCGCCTCCACCTGGGCGAGGACGAGCGCGGCGCGGCGGGACACGGCACGCCCCGCTGCCGTCAGGCTGACCCCGTGGTTGCCCCGGATCAGCAGCGCGACGCCGAGTTCGCGTTCCAGGGCGCGCAGCGCGTGGCTCACGGCGGACTGCGTGGTGCCCAGTTCCTCGGCGGCCCGCGTCATGGTGCCTGCCCGCGCGACCGCCCGCAGGATCCTCAGCTGGGTCAGGGTCACAGCGCCGCCCGCAACAGGCCGACGACCAGCGGGTGCGGAGCCCCGGGACGCGAGCGGGCCTGCGGCACGAACAGCGTCGCCACATAGTACGGATGCCCGGGGATCTCCAGCACCCTGGCTTCGCCGTCGCCGTCGACGCCGGTGACCGCGAAGCCGCCCTCGTGCAGGGTCGCCTGCCGGCCGGGATCGATGCCGAAGTTGCAGTAGTACTCCTCCTCCACCTCGGTCCGGCCGTACCAGGCCGCCACCCGGGAGCCGCCGGCGAGGGTGACGGGCATCGTCTTACCTGCCAGCGAGCAGGTCAGCTCCGACACGAACAGCGTGGAGGCGTACGGGTCGTACTCGGCGTGCTGGGCGTCCTCGTAGCCGAGCACGTGCCGGGCGTACTCGATGACCATGTGCTGGCAGCCGCCGCACGTCCCGAGCGTGGGCACGTGCCGCTCACGGCCGTGCCGGAGTGCCGCGAGGGCGCCGCGCAGGCTGCGGTACGGGCTGCCGGGCGCGCACCACAGCACGTCGGCGGCCCTGACCTCGGTCAGGTCGGACTCGAGCGGTTCGGTGGCCTGCCAGCGCACGTCCACCTCGACGCCGAGATGGGCCGCGGCGTGCCGCAGGGCGTCGTCGGTGGCCACGTGCGGGGGGAACGCCGGATCGCGGTCGCCGATGACCGCGACGCGCAGAGATCGTCGCATGGGGCCTCACTATGCGGCGGTCCGGGCCGGAGCGCCATGCCGGATGCCGCGTACGGCATGAGTGATCGCTCAGGTCGGCGGGCTCCCGTACGAGGCCCGCAGGCGGGGGCGACGGGTGGCCTCAAGCGCCGGCCCAGCGGCGGTAGGCGTCCATGTCGACGTTGCCGCCGCAGATGACAGTGGCCACGTGGCGCCCGGCGAACCGGTCGCGGTCCTCCAGGACGGCGGCGACGCCGAGGGCGGCCGAGGGCTCCACGACGAGCCCCGCGTGCTCCAGGAGCAGCCGCATCCCCACGACGATCGACTCCTCCCGGACCAGGACGGCGTCGTCGGCCACCTGCAGGAGGTCGTCCAGGACCGCGGCGATGGGATACCGGCCGGCGACGCCGTCGGCGATGGTGTCGGCGGTCTCGGTGGTGACGACCCGGCGTGCGTGCCAGGAGCGGGTCATCGCGGGGGCGCCGACGGGCTGCACGCAGATCACCTCGGCCTCGGGCAGCAGGCTCTTCACGACATAGCCGACGCCGGTGGCCATCGCGCCGCCGCCCAGGGCGATCAGGACGGTGTCGAACGCGGGCGACCCGCTCGCCAGCTCCAGGCCGATGGTCGCCGCGCCCTCGCAGGTCTCGATGTCCAGGCTGTCCTCCACCAGCCGGACGTCGCGCCGGCGCGCGAGACTCACCGCCCGCTCCCTGGCCGTCTCGAAGTCGCCCTCGACCAGCTCCAGCTCGGCGCCCAGCGCGCGGATCCGCTCCAGCTTGGCGGCGGGCGCCCCGCGCGAGGCCACCACCGTCACGTCGAGGCCGCGGCGGCGGCCGGACCAGGCGAGCGCCTGTCCGAGGTTGCCGGCGCTGGCGCACACCGCCTCCGTCCGGCCCTCGCCGGTCAGCAGGCTCGTGACGAGCTCGGTCCCCCTGCCCTTGAAGCTGCGGACCGGGTTCGCCGTCTCCAGCTTGACGGTGACCGTGCAGCCGAGCTGACGTCCCAGCGGGTCGCACTCGTACTGTGGCGTGTCCAGGAACCGCCGGTCGATCACGGCGCGAGCGGCGCGGATCCGGTCGAGGTCGAGGCGGGTGTCGAGGATGACCGGACGCATACCCCTGATTCCACCACCGCCCCGCGCCGTCCCACCACCCCGGGATCCGCCAGGCGTGGTGGGGTGCCGGGCGGCTGTGCCGTGTCGCTGCTGGACCAGGGGCTTCGTCCCGGCATACTCTCCCCTCGTCGGCCCCATGAGTGATGGCGGCGGTCACCGCCACCGGGGGCGGGCGTGTCGATCCCGGCTTCCGCGCGTCGGCAGGGCCGCGACGCCGCCGACCCGCGGCGACGGCCGGCGACGCGCCGCACCCGGCCGCGGAGCAACGAAACGCTGATCCACGGCGATGTCGGGCTGTCAGGTTTTCCCCCTTTTCGACGTGCGGGAGCGCAGCGATGGTGGATCTCGGTTTCGTCGGCCCCAGCCGCCCGGCCAATGACTACCGCTTCTTCGAGGTGGTCGACGGCGACACCCCGAAGATCGAGATGTCGATCCGGATGGTGTCGATCGACACTCCGGAGAGCGAGTACGGCGGCGGCCCGGTCACCGCCCAGGCCACGCTCGACCGGACCAGGGAGCGGCTGCGTGACGGGACCTACGACGCGCTCCCGGCCGAGCTGCGCGAACACCTCGTCGCGCGCCTCACCCCCGACGCCGCGCTGCGGCACCTGAGCGCCGGCAAGCTGGCCGCGGAAGCGCACCGGAGCATGGTGAACACCCGGCTGAGGCGGCCGGACGGCTCGCAGCGCAAGCTGGCCGTCATCGCCACCGGCGAACTCGTCGAGCAGAACGGCCGGCTGCTGGCCTACACCGCTCCCTGGTTCGCGGGCACCGCCTCCGACCCGCTGCCGCCGCGCGACCACCCCGACCGGCGCACCTTCAACCTCGACCTGGTGGCCCTCGGCTGGGCCGCCACCTTCGTCATCTACCCGTCCATCCCGCGGCCCTCCGACCTGAACCTGCTGCTGTCCGAGGCCGACGACGCCTGGCGGGAGCGGCGCGGCGCCTGGGCCCAGTTCGGCGCGGACCTGCTGCTGGGGTACGAGTACCGGGCCTGCGTCAAACTCGGCGCCGCCGACCTGGAGGACCCGGCCGCCGCGATCGCGGACGCGTACCAGCGGGTCTGCGTCGACCTGCGCACGCTCACCGAGGTGGGCCTGTTCGGTTATCACCAGGTGCCGCCCGCCCATCGGCTCTGGATCTGGGCCACCGACCTGGAGCGCGCCCGTACGGATCTGCCGCTCGTGAGCTGACCCCCACCGTGCCTTTTCTCGGCCGGTGCTCATTCAACGGAAGGCAAACTTCTCATAGGCGGAGGGGCGTGCGTTTCAAGTCCGTAGAGCGCCGGCACCATATCAGCGGAAAATGACTCTCAGGGTTGTCGGCTTTTTCCTGTGGGCCCGCGCACCATCGGCGACGTGAGAGCCATGGAAACGCGCCGGCCAACCCGTCTGAACAGCACGAACCCCCCGCATCGCAGCCTCACGGCGCCACCCAGCACAATGTCCACTTTGACCACTCTTAGACAAATACGAGGAGACCGTCGGAGCCATCGCTGGGCAGGAGGAATAGAGTAGCTAGCTAGATACATCCGAATCGACCCCGACCGCTGATTTCCCGGAAGACAGCACACGAACTCAGCGCACAGGCGGGAAGGCTACCGCGGACCACCGCGGGATCAGGCCGCCAAGCAACCGCCGCGCGGAGGGAGACGGCCATGAATCAGCCACGTTCCGCACGACCGCAGGAGGCGTCGCGAGACCAGATCCCTCCTCAGGCCCGAACGGAGTCGCCGTCGTCGCAAGCCCGGCCGGTGGCCGAGCGAACCGAGCCGACCGGCTGGGTCGGATGGGTGATGCTCGCCGGCGTCGGGATGATCATCGTCGGCTGCTTCCAGGCGTTCATGGGCCTGGTGGGGATCTTCAACACCGACTTCTACGTCGTCACCGCCTCCGGTCTGGCGGTTCCCGTCAACTACACGATCTGGGGATGGTTCCACCTGGTCATGGGTGTGATCGTCCTCCTCGCCGGCGCCGCCATCATGACGGGCAAGACCTGGGGACGGGTGGTCGGCATCGTCCTCGCCTCCATCCAGGCGCTCGTCAACTTCGCGTGGCTGCCCGCCTATCCGTTCTGGTCGACGATCGTCATCGCGATCGACATCCTCGTCATCTACGCCCTGGCCGTCCACGGCAAGGAGATGCAGGCGTTCGACAGGAGCGGGGCCATGTAGGCGCCGGGACGGGCTCAGGACCGGCCTGAGGACCGCGCGCGTCCGCTCGGTTCGGGGAGACCGGCGCTACTTCGGCGGCGCCGGTCTTTTCCCGTCCTCAGGCGGCTCCCCAGGCGAGGGCGGCTCCTCGGGCGGGGGCGGCTCCTCGGGCGGGGGCGGCGCGGCGGCCGTGGCCGCCGTCGGCTCACGCCTGGTGAGGAACGTGTCCACCAGCGAGAGCAGCATGGCGATCATGGGCACGGCCAGGAACGCGCCCATCGCCCCGAACAGCGACGCCCCGAGGATCACGGCCGCGAAGGAGACCCCGGGATGGATGTCCACCGCCCGCGCGCTGATCCTCGGCTCCAGGGTGAGGTTCTCCACCTGCTGGTAGAGCACCCCCCAGGCCAGCGCCACCAGGCCGATCCAGGGGCGGGGCGAGACCAGCCCCACCACCACCGGCAGCGCGATGGAGATGTAGGTGCCGATGGTCGGCACGAGCTGGGCGACCAGCCCCGTCCAGGCCCCGAGCGCGAGCCAGGACGGCATGCCGATGACCAGGAACACCAGGGCCGAGGCGGTGCCGTTGATCGCGGCCAGGACGAGCCGGGAGGACACGTACCCGCCGGTCTTGACCGTGGACACGTCCCAGATGCTGATGAACACCTCGCGGGACCGGTCGGGCAGCAACTGGGCGACCCACCTGCGCAGCCTCGGCCCGTCGGCCGAGAGGTAGAACGTCAGCAGCAGCAGGGTGAACAGGTTGAACACCACCCCCGTCACCGTCCCCAGCAGGCCGAGCACGCCGCTGAGCGCTCCTTGGGCGTACTCGGCCGCCTGCTGCGGGGTCAAGTTGATGGAGGCGAGGATGTCGGCGATCTCGTAACGGGTGCCGAGCAGGGCGTTGACCCGGTCGACGGCGCCGGTGACGACATCCGGCAGCGCCCTGAGCAGCAACGCGACCTGCTGCAGGAACAGCCCGCCGAACAGGGCGAGGAAGATCACCACGGCCACGATGGACACCGTCATCACCAGCAGCGCCGCCCTGCCGCGGCGCGTCCGCCGGGACAGGCGGCGCACGGCGGGCTCCATGGCCAGGGAGAGGAACCACGCCGCGACGAGCATGGTGATCAGCGACCCCGCGTCGACGAGGACGAAGCGTACGAAGAGCACCAGGGCCACGACGGCCGCCGCAGCGAGCCCGGCACGCCAGATGTTCGCGGGCGCGAGCAGCACCCGCACCACGGGCGGCTCCTTCGGCAGCTCCATGCCTCTCCAGGGTGTCGGCGCCCGGGTCCCGCGGCACGCCCGGGGGCGGTTCGCCGCGCGCGGCTGAGGCGACCTGCTCACGGTACAAGGGCACAGCCTTTGAGCTGGGCATTTGCCGACGTTCGGCGGGTTCTTGAGTGTCAGGCCTGGCGGGCGAGGTCGGCCTCGATGGCTCCCGCGGCGCGGGAAAGGGTCTCGACCAGCGACGGCAGCCGGTGCCGGTGGTATCTCGTGCTCGGCATCGACACCGACAGGCCGGCCAGGGCGCCCCCGTCCGGGGAGCGGAGCGGCACGCCGAGCGCCACGACGCCGCGCTCCGAACGCCCCTGGTTCAGCACGAAACCGTTGCGCCGCACCCGGGCCAGCTCGGTCCGCAGCCGGTCCAGGTCGGGCCGGTCGGCGGGGCGGTCGGCGTACCGGCCGGCCGGATAGACCGCCTCCAGCTCCTCGTCGGCGAGCTCGGCCAGCAGGAGCAGCCCGGCCGTGGTCCGGTGGGCCGGGAACACCATGCCCTCACGGGAGCTCACCCGCAGGCTCTGCGAGCACTCGACGCTGGCGATGAACCGGACCGTGTCCCCGGTGCGCACCGCCAGGTTGACGGACTCGCCGAGCACGTCGACGAGCCGGTGCAGGTGCGGCAGGGTCGCCTCGCGCAGCCGGGAGGCGAGCGAGGGCGAGTGGGCGGCGAGCTCCAGGACGGGGCCGGCCCGGTAGAGGCGCCGGTCGTCCTGGACGGCGAAGTCCCGGTAGACCAGCATCGCGAGCAGCCGGTGGGCGGTGGAGCGGGCGACGCCCAGCCGCTCGGCGACCTCCGAGACGGACAGCTCCCCCTCCAGTTGCAGCATCGTGGCGATCCGCAACGCGTGGTCGACGCTGTTGATCATGTAGGTCGGCGGATTCTTGAGCGGTTTGTCCATGGACCTCACGATTCCGCAGAGCAGAATTTGCGTTTCTGAAGAGTGCGGCAGCAGCAAGAATAGCTGTATGAGCAGCCCTGTGACCACGCGAAAGTCCCCGGTCCGGCTCCGCGCGAGCGACGCGCCGGGCCAGCCCGACGTCACTCCCGCGCTGGAGGACCTCTACCGCGGCTTCGAGCAGGAGCTGCTGGTGCCGCTGTGGACGGAGATCGGCGACCTGATGCCGGCCCATCCCCGCTCGCGTGCGGTGCCGCACCTGTGGCACTGGGAGAATTTGCGCAAGCTCGCCGAGCAGGCCGGAGCCCTCGTCCCGGTCGGCCGCGGCGGGGAACGGCGGGCGATCGCGCTGGCCAATCCGGGCCTGGGCGGCCGCCCCTTCGCCACCCCCACGCTGTGGGCGGCGATCCAGTACCTGATGCCCGGCGAGGACGCCCCCGAGCACCGCCACACCCAGCACGCCTTCCGCTTCGTCGTCGAGGGCGAGGGCGTGTGGACGGTCGTGAACGGCGACGCCGTCCCGATGCGCCGCGGCGACTTCCTGCCGCAGGCCGGCTGGAACTGGCACGCCCACCACAACGCGACCAGCGAGCCGATGGCCTGGATCGACGGCCTCGACATCCCGTTCCAGTACGCCTCCGACGCGCAGTTCTTCGAGTTCGGCCGCGACGAGATCAGCGAGGCCGAGCGGATCACGCCGGAGCGCTCCCGGTCCGAGCGGCTGTGGGCCCATCCGGGGCTGCGTCCGCTGTCCGCCGGTCAGCTCGCCCCGGGCAGCCCGCTGCTGTCCTACAAGTGGGAGTTCACCGACCGGGCGCTGGCCGACCAGCTCGCCCTGGAGTCCGAGGGCTTCGGCGGCACCGTCGAGCCCGGCCACGCCGCCGTCCGCTACACGAACCCGGCCTCCGGCGCCGACGTCCTGCCCACCATCCGGGTCGAGATGCACCGCGTCGTCCGGGGGGCGCAGACCGCCCCGGTACGCGAGACCGGCTCGTCGGTCTACCAGGTGTTCGACGGCTCCGGCAGCGTCACCGTCGGCGACCGTACCTGGTCGGTGACCCGCGGCGACCTGTTCGTCGTGCCGTCCTGGGAGCCCTTCTCCGCCCGGTCCGAGGCCGGCTCCACCGACTCCGACTCGGGCGCGCTCGACCTGTTCCGGTTCAGCGACTCGCCGATCTTCGAGGCGCTCCGGCTCGACCGGGCCCAGCGCGACACCCGTA
>NZ_JAPNNL010000076.1 GCF_027620315.1 Nonomuraea corallina
CTACTTGCCCGAGGCCTTCTTGCCGAAGCGCTTCTCGAAGCGCGCCACCCGGCCACCGGTGTCGAGGATCTTCTGCTTGCCGGTGTAGAACGGGTGGCAGGCAGAGCAGACGTCGGCGTGGATGACGCCGTTCTTGGCGGTGCTGCGGGTGGTGAACGTGTTGCCGCAGGAGCAGGTCACCTGCGTCACGTGGTAGTCAGGATGGATGTCGCGCTTCATGGCTGTCCTTTCGGGTGCGGTCGCCGGGTCGCCAGACAGGTGCGACGGAGCGCAGAGGGCGGGAGCCGGTACCGCGAAAATCGGTCAGCTACCAGTGTGCCAGATCCTTCAACCGTCCAGCGCCGCCCCGCATTCCCGCCGGGCCGGCGTCGCCGCGGACGCGAACAGGCGGCGGGGACGTCCCCGCCGCCTGCCGGTCGTCAGCCGCTAGTCGCGGTCGTTGTTGACCGTGGTCTTCTGCACCTGGAGCAGGAACTCGGCGTTGGACTTGGTCTCCTTCATCCGGTCGAGGAGCAGCTCCAGCGCCTGCTGCATGTCGAGCGCGTGCAGCACCCGGCGCAGCTTCCAGACGATCTGCAGCTCTTCCCGCGCCATGAGGATCTCTTCCTTACGGGTGCCGGACGCGTCGACGTCCACCGCGGGGAAGATGCGCTTGTCGGCCAGGGACCGGTTGAGCTTGAGCTCCATGTTGCCGGTGCCCTTGAACTCCTCGAAGATGACCTCGTCCATCTTGGACCCGGTCTCGACCAGGGCCGTGGCGAGGATCGTCAGCGAGCCGCCGTTCTCGATGTTGCGGGCGGCGCCGAAGAAGCGCTTGGGCGGGTAGAGGGCCGTGGAGTCGACACCACCCGACAGGATGCGCCCGGACGCCGGGGCCGCCAGGTTGTAGGCGCGGCCGAGCCGGGTGATCGAGTCGAGCAGGACGACCACGTCGTGGCCCAGCTCCACCAGGCGCTTGGCGCGCTCGATGGCGAGCTCGGCGACCGTGGTGTGGTCCTCGGCGGGACGGTCGAAGGTCGAGTGGATGACCTCGCCCTTGACCGAACGCTGCATGTCGGTGACCTCTTCGGGCCGCTCGTCCACGAGCACGACCATCAGGTGGCACTCGGGGTTGTTGTGGGTGATCGCGTTGGCGATCGCCTGCAGCACCATCGTCTTGCCGGCCTTCGGCGGCGAGACGATGAGACCGCGCTGGCCCTTGCCGATCGGGGAGACGAGGTCGATGATCCGCGTGGTGAGGATGTTCGGCTCGGTCTCCAGGCGCAGGCGCTCCTGCGGGTAGAGCGGCGTCAGCTTGTTGAAGTCGGGCCGGTTGCGGGCCTGCTCCGGGTCCATGCCGTTGACGGTGTCGAGGCGGACCAGGGCGTTGAACTTCTCGCGCCGCTCGCCGTCACGCGGCTGGCGTACGGCGCCGGTGATGACGTCGCCCTTGCGCAGGCCGTTGCGGCGGATCTGGGCGAGCGAGACGTACACGTCGTTGCTGCCCGGAAGGTAGCCGCTGGTCCTGACGAAGGCGTAGTTGTCGAGGATGTCGAGGATGCCGGCGATCGGGATGAGGACGTCGTCCTCGCCGATCACGGGCTCGCTGCTGTCGAAGCGGTCACGGCCCCGGCCGCGGTTGCGCTCCCTGAAGCGGCCCCGGCGGCTGCGGCCGCCGCGCTCGTCGTCGCCGTCGCCTCCGCGCTGGTCATTCCCACGCTGGTCATTCCCACGCTGGTCGCCGCCGCGCTGGTCGTTGCCGCGCTGGTCGCCACGGCTGCCCGCGTCGGCGGCCCGCTGGTCGCCTCCACGGTCGCCTCCGCGGTCGTTGCCGCGGTCGTTGCCGCCGCGCTCGCCACGGTCACCGCGGTCGCTGCCACGGTCACCGCGGTCGCTGCCACGCTCGCGGCGCTCGCCGCGGCTGCGGCGCTCGCGCCGGCTCTCGCCGCGGTCCGCGCGGGAGTCGCCCTGCTGGTTGTCGGCCGGGGGCTGCTCGATGACGGGCTCGGCCGGGGCCACGACGGGCTCGGCGGGCGCGGTCACGACAGCCGCCTCGGCCACCGGCTCGGCGGCCTGCGGGGCGGGTTCCTCGGCGGCCTTGGTGCGGGAGCGTTCCCTGCGCGCCCGGGCGGGGCGCTCCACGACGGGCGTCGCGTCCGCCACGGCGGGCGCCTCGGCGATCGCCGGGGCGCCTTCTCCGGAACCGCCACCCTGCTTCTCCTGGATGGCCGCGATGAGCTGGCTCTTCCGCATCCGCCCGGTCCCGCTGATGCCCAGCTCGGCAGCCATCTTCTGCAGCTCGGGCAGCACCTTGGCGGACAGGCCGGTGCCGGAGCGACGCGCGCGGGGCTTGGCCGCGGCGCGAGTGGGGGTGTCGCCGGACGCCGCAGTTGTGCCTGGTGCGTCGGAGAGGAGTTCGGTGGTGTCGCTCAACTAAAAGGTCCTTCCCAGGGGTCGGGCGCCGGCTTCATTCGGCCGGGCGTCCCGGAGGTGCTTGCGATCCGGCGGGACAGACCGGCTCGGGGTGCACATTTGCGATCTTCGGCCGCCGCTGAGGACGGTCGCCACTCTAGGCGAGGGGCTCGTCCAGGTCGCCACAGGACAGTGGCGCGTGGATGAGACCCCCCAGATTGCTGCCGACAACCAGATGTCGAGGTGATCGAACGCGCTGGTCCCCGTCGTCGCCACCTCACGTCGGGCCAACCGGGTGTGGGCCAACCGGAGGCGACGGATTCCGGGGAGACAGCCGCGCTGCTCACGCCTCGCGACGTGAAGCATGATGCAGCGATGTGTGGCTGACAAGCACGCACCCAACAAGGGGGCACCTGGTGCGGCTATTAGCCTAACATCACCAGCGCACACGGCTATTCCCTGAAGGTCTAGAGAGGCATCAGCGTGTCTCGGGGAATTGAACGCTCGCACCAACCGGGTCGACGTCCATTAGCTGGATGTGCCAGTCAGTACCCACTTCTGGCGCGATCAAATCCTGCGTATCCGAGGTCGAAAACGCAAGGACCGTGGGCCCCGCTCCCGAGACGACCGCGGGCACGCCCACTGTACGGAGCCGTTCTACCAGATCAGCGCTCTCCCGCATCGCAGGCGCGCGGTAGGGCTGGTGGAGACGGTCCTCGGTGGCGGCGAGCAGCAACTCCCGATCCGGCCGCTGGGTCAACGCCGCGATCAGCAGCGCGGCCCGGCCGGTGTTGAAGGAGGCGTCCTTGTGGGGCACGTCCTTCGGCAGCAACCCCCGAGCGGTCTCCGTGTCGAGGCGGGTCGGCGGGACGATCGCGACGGGACGGACGGCCGCATCAGGTGTCAGCTTCACCATACGCGGTGCGTCGTCGTGCTCGCTCCATGCGATGGTCAGGCCTCCGGCCAGGCACGGAGCGACGTTGTCGGGGTGGCCTTCCATCTCGGTGGCGAGCGCGAACACCGCGTCGTCGCTCAGCTCGCCGCCGCCCAGCGCCCGCGCGGCGAGGATCCCGGCGCAGATGGCCCCGGACGAGCTGCCGAGCCCCCGGGCGTGCGGGATCCGGTTACGGCAGCGCAGCCGGATCCCGGCCGGCTGGGCGACGCCCATCCGGTCGAACGTCCTGCGCATGGCCCTGACGACCAGGTGACCCTCGCCGGAGTCGACCTGTCCCGCGCCCTCGCCCTCGACCTCCACCGTCACGCCGGGCTCATCGGTGAGCGCGGCCTCGACGTGGTCGTACAGGGTCAGCGCCAGCCCGAGCGCGTCGAACCCCGGCCCGAGATTGGCGGACGTGGCCGGCACCCGTACCTCGACGGTTCTCATTCCTCACCTTTCCCCGTGAACACCGTAAGTCCCCGTGAACACCTAAGCTCCCTGAACAGCCCATCGACGGCGTCGCCCCCGTACACCGCGAACCCCGTGTATTCGGACGACTCCAGAGCCGCACGGCATCCCGGCCACGGGGCCGACGACCTTCCCCGCGCCCTCGGCGGCGACCGCCGAGCGGGACGCGCGGGGTCAGGCCAGGTTGAGTGCCGAGGCGGCCGCGTGGACGTCGATGGGGATGGTGACCGGCGCGGGAGCCCCGGAGATGGCCCAGTCGGGGTCCTTGAGCCCGTTGCCCGTGACCGTGCAGACGATCCGCTGCCCCGGGTCGACCAGGCCCTCGGCGTGCGCCTGGAGCAGGCCCGCCACGCTGGCCGCCGAGGCCAGCTCGACGAAGACGCCCTCTTCCTGGGCCAGCAGCTTGTAGGCGGCGGCGATCTGCCGGTCGGTGACCTTGTGGATCAGGCCGCCGGACTCGTCCCTGGCGGCCGTGGCGAGCTGCCAGGAGGCGGGGTTGCCGATGCGGATGGCGGTGGCGATCGTGTGAGGGCGGGTCACCGGGGCGCCGTCGACGATGGGCGCGGCGCCGCTGGCCTGGAAGCCGAACATGCGCGGGCGGGTGGCCGCCACCTTGTCGTCGGCGTACTCCTGGTAGCCCATCCAGTAGGCGGAGATGTTGCCCGCGTTGCCCACCGGGATGCAGTGGATGTCGGGGGCGTCGCCCAGCGTGTCGACGATCTCGAAGGCGGCGGTCTTCTGCCCCTGGAGGCGGAACGGGTTGACCGAGTTGACCAGCGCGATCGGATAGTTGGACGAGAGTTTGCGCGTCATCTCCAGGCAGTCGTCGAACGAGCCCTCGACCTGCAGCAGCGTCGCGCCGTGGACGAGCGCCTGGGCGAGCTTGCCCATCGCGATCTTGCCGCGCGGCACCAGGACGGCGCAGGTGAGACCGGCGCGGACGGCGTAGGCGGCGGCCGAGGCGGAGGTGTTGCCGGTGGAGGCGCAGATGACGGCCTTGGCGCCCTCCTCCACGGCCTTGCTGATGGCCATGGTCATGCCGCGGTCCTTGAAGCTGCCGGTCGGGTTGGCGCCCTCGACCTTGAGGTAGACCTCGCAGCCCGTCAGGGCGGAGACGCGGTGCGCGGGCACCAGCGGCGTGCCGCCTTCGAGCAGCGTGACGACCGGCGTCGTGGGGGTGACCGGAAGACGCTCGCGGTACTCCTCGATGAGGCCACGCCAGGACCTGCTCATGACTGTCTCCCTACCTGCGGTGTTCGGCACCGAGTGTACGGGGTGGGCCGGGGTGCGAGTCGGCGCGGGGAGAATTGTCAAGGCCCTGACAACCTGGTCTCGCCAAAGCCATTATTCAGCAAATTCCCAGCATCTCCCGATAGGGTCTCGGCAGGGGGTCAACCATATGAACGCGCGTCCTGCTTTGCCGCAGAACGACTATTCGGCCTTGCTGCCGCCCGAGCTCGGCGCCTGGTCACCGGCCCTGCCCGTGAGCGTGGTGATACCCGTGCACGGCGGGCTCCACCTGGGGTTGACGCTCGCCGCGCTGGCGGCGCAGACGTACCCGGGCCACCTCATGGAGGTCCTGGTCGTGGACGACGGCAGCGAGCCGCCCGTCGTGCTTCCGGAGATCCGCCCGGACAACACCAGGATCGTGCGGCCGACGTGCGGCTGGGGCATCTCGAACGCGGTCAACACCGGCGTCAAGGCCGCCGACGGGGAGATTATCCAGCGGCTGGACGCGGACATGGTGCCCTGCCGCGAGCACATCGAGGCGATGGCCCGCTGGCATCACGTGACCGACTACCTGGTCACGATCGGCATGAAGAAGTTCGTCGAGCCGCCGCCGCTCACCGCCGGCGAGGTGTTCCGGGCCCGCGCGCTGGACGAGCTGTTCGACCTGGGCGAGGCGGTGGCCAGTTCGACCGAGGCGACGATCGCCAGGACCGACGGGCTGCGCAAGAGCCGCAACCCCTACCACGTCTGCACCGGGCCGACGGTCGCCCTGCGGCGCGAGGTGTTCGACGCCGTCGGCGGCCTGGACCCGCACGTGCCGCGGGGCGAGGACACCGAGTTCGCCTACCGGCTGGCGATGCACGGCGTCGTCTTCGTACCGGAGACGCGGGCGCGGGCCGTCCATCTGGGGCTGCCCGCCCAGCACCGCGAGCGGGAGCGCGCCGTGCGGGCCGTCGAGCCGTACCTCGCGCACCGCGTGCCGCTCCGCCGCGACCTGCGCAAGGACCGGGGGCGGCGGTGGCTGACGCCGTACGTGGAGGTGGTGCTGGACGTCACCGACACCGCGGAGCCGGTCGTGCGCCAGGCGGTGTCGGCGGCGCTCGACGGCAAGGTGCACGACGTGGTGGTGACGCTGGTCGGGCCGTGGTCGCGGCTGCGGGAGGGCCGGCGGCCGGTGCTGTCGGACCCGTGCTTCGAGCTGCGGCTGATGCGCGACCTGTTCGGGCACGACGACCGGGTCAGGCTCATCGACGAGGCCGCGCCGACCCCGGCTCCGGCCCCGTTCCGCTACCGGGGGCCGGTGGACGTGCCGCTGCACCGGGCCACGCTGGAACGGCTGATCGAGACGGCGCAGAAGGACCTGATCGGGGTCCTGGTCGTGGACCTGCCGGACGGCCGCGAGGCCCGGCTGGAGCGCACCTCGGCGCTCGGCCGCGCGCTCCTGCTGGCCCGGCCCGGCGAGGACCTGGACGCGATCATCGACGCCACCCACGGCGTACGTCACGTCACCCCCGACCGCTACTGGCCCCGGCCGAAGGAGCAGCCCCCGGCCCCGGTGACCATCCAGGTCCCGCCCTCCCCCGACCGCACGCTGCTGGCCCGCCTCAGGTCCGCCCTGCGCCCCGGCTGACCTCGCCGCGCCCGGTCCCGGCACGGGACGTCGCCGTACGTGCCAGGCCCGAGGCGGGCGTCACTTGCGCAGGGCGCGTCTGACGCGGGCGGAGAGAGCCGCGCGGAGGGTGCGCTGGCGGCGCTCGGCGGCGGCGAGGTCGCGGCGCAGGCCCGCCACCTCCTTGCGGAGCGCGGCGATCTCCCTGCGGTACTCGACGGCGCTCTTGCGCCACTTGCCCGCCTCGTCACGCCACCTGGCCACCTCGCCCCGCAGCCGCTCGGCCTCCTTGCCCAGCCGTTCCGCCTCGGCCTTGGCCTTGAGCCGGACCCGGTACGCGCTCCGGCGGCCCTGCGGCTCCGGCTGCTCGGTGGCGAACCCGTAGCTCTCCCCGGCCGCCCAGGCGACGCCGGACACCTCGTCCACCACGTCGTCGAGGTCCTCGCCAGGACCGGCGAGCAGGCGCGCCCTGGCGAACGACGCGGCGTGCTCCAGCCGCGCGGCCACCACCCCGCCGGGCGTCTCGTCGAGCAGCACGTTGAGCAGGCCGAGCCCGTCGGTGCGGGCGCGTTCGAGCAGCGCGGCCACGGTGTCCTCGCCGGGCGCCCAGCCGGGCGGCAGCCGCAGCACGTACGGCACGGCCGGGTCCACGTGGTGGGAGGTGGCCAGCCGCACCCGGGGCTCGAACGCGTAGTGGCCCTGGACCAGCACCAGCTCCAGGTTCGGGTCCTGGAGCGGGGCGCGGCGGTCGCGGTCGAGGGTGTCCCACGGCCCGACGACCACCACGCGCAGGTCGTGCGCGGTCCCCGCCAGCAGCGCGTCCACGGTGGCGCGCACGGTGTCGTACCCGGCGGTCCCGTCGACCAGGACCTCCAGGTACGGGATCTTCCACTGCCTGCCGGGATGGCGGCGCAGCCAGCGGTAGGCGGGGACGCGGTCGCCGACGAACGCGTAGCTGACCCGGTCGATGCGCTCCTGGTGGCGCATCCGCATGGTCGGGCCGAGGTGGTAGGCGACGGCTTCGGGTTCGGGCACGAACACGGCCCCGGCCTGCATGAGCCGGTAGCCCATCTCGGTGTCCTGGCCGAGGACCAGCTCGCCGTCCATCGGCCCGGCGGCCTCGATCAGCCGGGCGTTGACGGAGGTGGCGCCGCCGACGTGCAGGCTGAAGGGACGGTCGAAGGTGTCGGTGAGCCCGTTGGTGCGCTCGATCAGCCGGACGATCCAGGCGTGCGGCTCGGCGGGTTCGAAGTGCGCTTCGAGGTCGTCGGGCAGCTTGTCCGGCAGCGGGGCCTCGGAGAAGCGCAGGTAGCCGGTGACGGCGAGGTACGGGGCCGCGTGGTGCCAGCGCATGTGCGCCATGACCGCCCCCGCGGTCGGCACGACGTCGGAGTCGAGCCAGTGGATCACCTCACCGCCGGCTTCGGCCAGGCCGGCGTTGCGCGCGTTGCCGCGGCCGGGCGTCTCGCAGCGGACCAGCCGGGTGTGCGGCGGGCGGTCGGCGGGCAGCCGCAGGGCCGGGGTGCTGCCGTTGTCGACGACGATGACCTCGGTCAGGTCGGCCGGGTAGGTCTGCCTGGCGAGCCCGGCGAGCACCAGGTCGAGCTGGTGCTGGCCGCCGTAGGCGGGGATGATCACGCTCACCCGCAGCTCCGGCGTGAAGTCCTCGGCCGGCCGGATCGAGCGGTAGTCGTTGCCGCGTACTCTCATGCCGCTTCCATCAGCAGGCTGGGGCGGAAGCCGTGCCACTGGTTGGCGGCGACCTTGACGAAGTGGGCCAGCGGCAGCCGCCACGTGTGCTGCTCGCTCAGCCCGCGGCGCAGCACGTACCCGAGCCCATGGGTGCGGTAGACGCGCGCCCCGGCTTCGGCCGCGGCCTTGAGGAACTCCCGGTCCACTGCCTCCGACAAAACAGGAAAACCCCCTATTTCCTGAAACTTTTCCCGAGAGAGCATGATCGTCCCCCCTGCCACGTGATCCGCGAACACCTCACTCGCGTACGCCGCCCCGCTCGCGAAGGTCGTCCGTCTGATCGTCAGATTGAGCGGCTCCAAATAGAGGAATTCACCTGTGACGCCCACCACGTCGGCCCCCGCGTAGGCGGCCGCCATGAGCAGGTCGGACAGGTGGTCCGGACCGTACCAGTCGTCGTCGTCCCACTTGGTGAGGTGGTCGCCGCCGGCCAGCGCGGCGGCCCGGTTGAGCACCTCACCGAACGGCACCCCGGCGTCCACCTCCACCCAGCTCACCGGCAGCGGGCAGTCCTCGACCGCCTCCCGCACCCGGTCGAACGCGACCCCGTGCAGCCCGAGCGCCACCTCGGCCCGCACCCCGCGCTGACGCGCCATCTGGCCCAGGGCCGAGGCCACGAACTCCGGCCGCTTGGTCGCCATCACCACGCTCACCAGCGGCTCGGCCGGGTGACGCGGCGCGGCCAGCCGGCGCAGGCGGATGCTGTGCTCCTCACGCCGCAGGTCGGCCACGCACCGCGCGGTGCCGTCGGGCTCGTGCGCCAGCCAGGCGCGGTCGGTCACCAGCGCCGCGAGCTCCGCCGGCACCCAGGCGGGCGCCTGCGGGGCCGTCAGCGGGACCCCGGCGGCGGCCAGCCGCATCACGCCGTCGAGCGGGGCCTCCTGGCGGGGCCAGACGATCTCGAGCCCGCGCAGCGCCCGCAGCTCCGCCTCCGCAGGCTCCTCCGGCCCGTCCACGACCCATGCGCCGCCACGCCAGACGAGCCGGGCGAGCCCCTTCTCCGGCGTACGGGCGAAACCGCAGGGGGTGAGGGACATCGATGCTGCTCCTGGGGACCGAGAACGCGAACGGCGCCTACCTTACGCCGCTTCTGACACGTACGTACTGATCCGGTGGCTTTCCCGGAAATCCTGCAGACAGGTCACAGCACACATTCAGCATTTCTTACGCATAGTGACCTGTCGGCGGTGAACGAAATCGTTCTGTGATCAGCATCCGCCGATCACAGGACGGAAACGACGCCTGTGCGGCTATTCGTCGCCCTCGACGCGCATGACGCTGGCGATGGCCCGGACGATGTCGAGCTCGCGCAGCCCCTCCATCGTGGCCGAGAGGGCCGCGTCGCTGGCGCGGTGGGTGACGATGACGAGCTGGGCGTCGTCGCCGTGCCCCTCCTGGCGCACCGTCTGGATGGACACGTCGTGCTTGGCGAACAGCTCCGCCACCCGGGCCAGGACACCCGGCTTGTCGGCGACGTCCAGGGCGACGTGGCAGCGCGTGACGGTCTCGCCCATGGGATGCACCCGCAGCGACGCGTAGGTGGACTCCTCCGGGCCGCGGGCCCCGGCCAGGCGGTTGCGGCCGACGGCCACCAGGTCGCCGAGCACGGCCGAAGCCGTGGGGGCGCCGCCCGCGCCCTTGCCGTAGAACATGAGCTGCCCGGCGGACTCCGCTTCGACGAAGACCGCGTTGTAGGCCTCGCGCACCCCGGCCAGCGGATGGGACCTGGGGATCATGGCCGGGTGGACGCGGACGCCGATGGAGCGGCCGTCGTCGGAGCGGGCGCAGATGGCCAGCAGCTTGATGACGTAGCCCATGGCCTTGGCCGAGGCCACGTCGGTGGCGGTGATCTCGGTGATGCCCTCGCGGTGGACCTGGTCGGCGGTGACCCGGCTGTGGAAGGCCAGACCCGCCAGGATGGCGGCCTTGGCGGCGGCGTCGAAGCCCTCGACGTCGGCTGTGGGGTCGGCCTCCGCGTAGCCGAGGGTCTGGGCCTCCTCCAGCGCGTCGGTGAAGGACGCGCCGGTCGAGTCCATCTTGTCGAGGATGTAGTTGGTGGTGCCGTTGACGATGCCGAGGACGCGGTTGACGCGGTCGCCGGCCAGCGATTCGCGCAGCGGCCGCAGCAGCGGGATCGCGCCGGCCACGCTGGCCTCGAAGTAGAGGTCGCCGCTGCCGGACCTGGCGGCCTCGTACAGGCTCGCGCCGTCCTCGGCCAGCAGCGCCTTGTTGGCGGTGACGACCGACTTGCCGCGGTTGAGCGCGGCGGTGATGAGGGAGCGGGCGGGCTCGATGCCGCCGATCACCTCGACGACGATGTCGACGTCGTCGCGGGTGACGAGCGACTCGGCGTCGGTGGTGAGCAGGCCGGGGTCGACCTCGACGTCGCGTTTGCGGCCGAGCCGGCGCACGGCGACGCCGGCCAGCTCCAGCGGAGCGCCGACGCGGGCGGCCAGGTCGTCGCGCTGCTCGTGCAGGAGCCGGATGACCTGGGAGCCGACCACGCCACAGCCCAGCAGGGCCACCTTCAACGGTTTCACAGCTGCCCCCTCAACAGGTCGTCTTCCGTCTCGCCCCGCACGATCACCCGGGACCGGCCGCCGGCGACGGCGACCACGGCGGGCTTGGGCAGGTAGTTGTAGTTGTTGGCCAGCGAACGGCAGTAGGCGCCGGTGGCGGCGACCGCCACCAGGTCGCCCGGCACCAGGTCGGCGGGCAGGTAGCAGTCACGCACGATCATGTCGCCGCTCTCGCAGTGCTTGCCGACGACGCGGCTGAGCATCGGCCCGGCGTCGCTCTCGCGGCTGGCCAGCACGACGGTGTACTCGGCGCCGTACAGGGCGGTGCGCACGTTGTCGCTCATGCCGCCGTCGATGCTCACGTACGTACGCAGCCCCTCGACGTCCTTGACCGTGCCGACCTCGTAGAGGGTGACGCCGCCGGGACCGACGATGGTGCGGCCCGGCTCGACGGTCAGGCGGGGCACCGGCAGCCCGGCGTCGAGGCAGACCTTGCGCACGATCTCGCGCAGGCTGTCGGCGACGCCCTTGATGTCGGGGGCCTCGTCGCCGTCGACGTAGGCGATGCCGTAGCCGCCGCCGAGGTCCAGCTCGGGCAGCACGACGCCGTGCTCGTCCTTGATCCGCACGAGCAGGGTGGCGAGGCGGCGGGCTGCCACCTCGAACCCGGCCGTGTCGACGATCTGGGAGCCGATGTGGGAGTGGAGGCCGACCAGCTCCAGCGACGGCAGCTCCAGGATGCGCCGCACGGCCTCGGCCGCGGCGCCGGAGCTCAGCGACAGGCCGAACTTCTGGTCGTCGTGGGCGGTGGCGATGAACTCGTGGGTGTGCGCCTCGACGCCGGTGGTCACCCGGACCATGACCTTGGGCCGCTTGCCGAGCTCGGCGGCGAGGTAGCCGAGCCGGGCGATCTCGTCGTAGGAGTCGACGACGATGTGGCCGACGCCGGCCTCCAGGGACCGGGTCAGCTCGGCCGTGGACTTGTTGTTGCCGTGGAGGGTGATGCGCTCGGCGGGGAACCCGACGCTGAGCGCCACGGCCAGCTCGCCGCCGCTGGCCACGTCGAGGCCGAGGCCCTCGTCGTCGAGCCAGCGCACGATCTCCTTGCACAGGAAGGCCTTGCCGGCGTAGTGGACCTCGGACCCGGCGAAGGCGGTGGCGTAGTCGCGCATGCGCGAGCGCACGTCCTCCTCGTCGAGCACGTAGAGCGGGGTGCCGTACTCGCGGGCCAGGTCGCGGACGTCCATCCCGCCGATCGTGAGCGCGCCATCGACCCGGCCGGACGTTCGCGGCCAGATCGCGGGGTTGATCCAGTTGAGGTCGTCGGGCGCCAGCGGGGGGCGCTCGTGGGGGGGCGGCTCGGCGTGCCGGTCCCCGGCGGGGTGGGCGAATCGACTCACCCGATCGAGGCTATCGGAACGGCCCGTCTGCCCGTGCCCGGTGCCCATCTATCGAGACGCGAACGCCTGCCAGACGGCGAAGATTTTACGCTTTTTCGCCGTCAACGCGGATATTTCTCAGATCCGGTCCGGCCCGATCAGCACGCTCTCCACCGCGGCCGCCAGCCGCACCCGCGCGGCGTGCACCGGCTCAGGCGCCGCGTCGCCCATCGGCACGGCCGGGGCGCGCTCGTGCGCGTCATGGTAGGCCAGCGCGAGCCGCACCAGCCACGCCTCCCAGCCGGGGTCCCGGCTCGCCGCCCGTCCGGGCAGCTCGGCCAGCACCCGCAGGACTGCCCGGTCGTACGGGGACGACAGCAGCTCGGGCCGGCCATCGCCCGGCACGCCCAGCTCGCGCGCCCAGCGCCGCACGGCCGCCGCCCGCGCGTGCCCGTAGCGGACCACGAATCCCGGGTTCTCCCACGTACGGGGGAAGTCAGGCCAGCCGGGGTCGGCCAGGGCGGGAGGTTCGAGGTCGTCCAGGAGCGCGCCCGGGACCGCGACCACCACCCGCACGAACCCGCTGGGCAGCGCCTCGGCCCCGGTGACGCCGGGCAGCTCGCGCAGGCGGGCGGCCAGACGGGCGGCCGGCACGCCGCGCCGCAGCGCGGCCGCGGAGACGTAGACGGCCTCGCGCTCCCACGTGCCGTCGGGCGCCGGCGGCTCGCCGAGCACCTCCGCCAACCGCGCGGGCGTCACGGTCCCTCCCCGGTCGCCGATCCGGTCACCTGCCCGATCGCCGGCCCGATCACCGGCCCGGTCACTCGCGCGGTCGTGCGCACGGTCAGATCAGCGCGTGCGGCTCGGCGGAGCCGTACTCCACCAGGTGGGCCGCGCCCAGCAGCCAGCGGTCCTCGTCGCGCATCCGCACGTAGCCGAACCGGTCGGCGGAGAACACCTTGATCCCGTCCTGGCGGCACCGGCGCATGAGCACCTCGTCCCAGCCGTCGGTGAGGTCGGCGAAGCCGAGCTCGCGCAGCGCGTTGCGGCGGGCGAGCAGGGTGGCCCCGGAGATCTCCGGCAGGTAGGAGTATTCGGCGTCGGGCTGCTTGAGCAGCGTGGCCTGCGGCTTGCGCAGGTGGGCGTAGAAGGCTCCCTTGCCGACGAGGTCGGCGGTCGTGAACAGGAACGCGCGCCGCAGGTCGGACAGGTAGTGGGAGCCGTAGACGTCACGCGGGTCCATGACCGCGACCAGGTCGGCCTCGCACAGGTCGAGCCCGCGTCCGAGCATGGCCCCCACCGTCAGGTCGGGGCGCAGCGGCCGGTGGATCACCTCGGCGTCGGGCATGACCTCGCGGGCGCGCGGCTCGGCCTGCGGCGGGCCGAAGACGACGAGCTGGGTCACCCCGCTCTGGCGGCCGACCTGGGCCAGGGCATGCTCCAGCAGCCGGGCGTCGGGGACCACCAGCAGGACGGAGGTGTCGAGGGTGGCCCGGACGCCGGGCAGGCCGACCTTGTCGAGCAGGTCGTCGATCCGCTCGCTCATGGTGCCGCTGTCGTAGGCGCGGCGCAGCGCGACGTGCGCGCGGCGGGTGTCGGGGTCCTGGCCGATCGGGGTGCCGCAGGCGGCGAGCTCGGCCAGCCGCCACATCGGCGTGCCGGGCGGGCAGTCGACGCCGGCCGGCCAGCGGTAGGAGGTGAGCACGTCGGGATAGGAAAGGTGCTCGGGGAGCAGCTGGTCGAGGGTCAGCACCCGGTCGATGCGGCCGCCGGACAGCGGGAGCGGGTTGTGGATCCGGGGCTGGATCCCGAACTGCAGGCGCGGCCAGCCCACGGTCAGGTCGGTGGTGAAGCGGTGCTCGAACAGCTCGGCGGCGGCGGCGTAGGCCGACACGTCGCCGTGGGTGTGCCAGAAGACGGTGCGGATGCCGCGCTCGGCGCACCAGGCCAGCAGCGCCCTGAGCCCCTCGCCCGGCTCGCCGCGCAGTTCCTCGGCCCACGGCCCGGTGGCGACGGACTCCACCACGAGCAGGTGGGGCACCTCCAGCGGCAGCACGCGGGCGAAGTCGCGCGGCGTGAACCCGGTGGTCTGCCGCCACTCGTAGCGCAGCAGCGCCTCGGCGTGCGGCTCGGCGATCACCGCGGCGGTGATGTGGGGGCGGGTGTTGGGGCCGGTCGGCACCCGGAACGGCTTGAGCTTGAAGGACTCGCCCGCGAGCGTGCGGGTCGAGGCGGTGGCCTGGAAGGCGGCGCCGGGCCGCTCGTCCTTCTGCCGGCCGGCGGCGACGGGCTTGCGCTTGGGGGCGATCGGCCGTTTGACCGGCTTGGTGGCGCCCTTGAGCTCCTTGGCCAGCCGTACGGGGTTGCTCTTGCCGGTCTTGATCGCGTCGCCGAGGCGGCTCCACCGCGCGACCTTGATCGACTTCAGCTTCCAGTTGGCCACCTCGGCCTGGTAGCGCTGCTCGGCCAGCTCCTTGCGGAGCTTGTCGGCGGCGGCGCGCTCGGCCTCCAGCGCCTCCTCGGCCGCGGCCAGCCGCTCGGCGAGCGCCTTGGCCTCCTCGGCGTGCCGCTCGGCCTCGGCCAGCCTGCCCTGCGCCGCGTCCAGCAGCCTGGCCAGCTCGGCCGCGTGCTCGGCCTGCGCGACCGCTTCCCGCAGCGCCTTGCGCGTGCTCTCCAGCTCCGTGGACACCTGGACCTCCGTCTCGTAGCCCGGCAAAGGATACTCTTTTGCGGGAAGCGGCTCGAAGGGATGACATCCGGTGCAGTTCATCGTGCGGCCCTATGTCTGCGGGGGTCTCGGCCGGATCGACGGCGCCCTGCTCGACAAGCTGTCCTCCGCCGGCCCGCGCGTGCGGCCCGCGCTTCAGACGGCCGAGGCGGCGCTGTTCAGCTCCGCCCCGCTGCCTCCCTATCAGCGGTCCGGCGAGGGGTTCGCGTTCTCCTGGGGAGAGCGCCGGCCCGCCGGCGACCGGTCGGCGCCGGTCTCCGACTGGATGGCGGTCGCCGAGACGTACGAGACTCCCGGCCTGATCGGCGACGGCGCGCGGGTGACGCTGCACGCGGGCGCGCTCGGGCTGGTCGACGTCTACCACGTCAGGATCGGCGAGGCGGTCTACTTCTCGTCCCTGATCCAGCCGCTGCTGACGCTGGCGCCGCTGGAGATCGACTGGTCGGCGTGGGCGTCGATCCTGCGGGTCACGTTCCCGCTGGGCGAGGCGACGCCCTACCGGGCGATCAAACGGCTGTCCGGCTCCGGCGCGCTGGTGTGGGACGGCGACCGGCTGTCCACCGAACGCAGGCTGCCGCGCTGGCTGCGCGAGGAGCCCTACGAGACGTGGGTCAGCGCCGGTGAGATCGTGGAGCTGCTGCACGAGGTCTACAAGGACTACGACGGCCGCAAGCTGCTGGTGCCGATCAGCGGCGGCTACGACTCGCGGCTGCTGGGCAGCGTGGCCAAGGCGCGCGGGTTCGACGTGGAGTCGTGGACCACGAGCCCCGACGACGGCACCGACACCGACATCGCCTTCGCCCGGGCGATCACCCGCGAGCTGGGCATCCCGCACCGGGTGATCACCCAGGACCCGGCCGCCTACCCCGCCGACGCCGCCGCGGTGGCGCGCAGGCTGGAGTACCTGACGCCGCACCACGCCTGGTACGCCCGGTTCGCCAAGGAGGTCCACGAGTCGGGCCGGATCCTCGTCGACGGCCTGGCCGGCGGGCCGCTGCTGAAGAACTTCATGGTCAGCGGCGCCGCGCTGGAGGCCACCGGCCAGGCCGAGCGGTCGGCGGCCGTGCTCGGCTCGCTGAGCCTCGGGGCGCCGTCGCAGCCGTTCCTGTCGGAGGCGGCCGAGGCGTGGACGGCCGAGACGGTGCGCGAGCAGTTCGCCGTGGCCACCTCGATGCTCCACGGCCACCGGGCCGAGCTGCCGCTGTCGGTGCTCCACACCCGCACCGTGCGCGGCATCGCCCGCTCCGCGGTCAACCTGGTGGGGCCCGAGGCGTCGTTCGCGGCGCCGTTCATCCATCCTGACTTCTTCGACGCGGCCCTGTCGGTGGGCGTGGCCCGCAAGGACCGGGGCCGCTTCTACCGCGAGGTGCTGCACGCCGCCGATCCGCGGGTGGCGGCGCTGCCCTCGACCAACGTGGTCAAGCAGCCGTTGCGGCGGGTGCCGCTGCGCTCCACGGCCGCCCCGGCGCGCGAGTACTCCCACCGGATGCTGCGGGTGGTGGCCACGCGGGTGCCCGGCCTGCTGTCGGACGAGCTGCACGCGCTGGTCGCGGACGGGCCTGACGCGCTGACCCGGTTCAACGGGTGGAACGACCGGTTCTGGGTACGCGGACTGGTTCTTTTCGGGCTGTGGCTGAGTGACTTCGAGAATGATCTGACTGACCTGTCCGCACCGTTCTAGTTACAGCGAGAAGAACGGGCCGTAACATCACGATTACGGAGAGGTCTCCGGGGTATTAAATCTCGCACAGCATAAGCGGGTTCCGGAAAGCCAACGGGCTGGTAGTGTTCGGCCCGTAAGCGCCGCACACGCGGGCGCCGGATCACAAATCCGGGCCCGACAAGGGCATGGATTCGCAGGGATGACGACTCCACGCGGCGCGGTCACCAGATATGAACGCCGGGGCAACCGGTGACTTCGTCCTGCCCACATCTCTTTCTGTGAGCGACACATGATCAACGCATCCCCATCACCGGAGCCGGTGGCCGAGAACTTCATCTCGGAGGATCCGGCCTGGTACAAACGGGCGGTGTTCTACGAGGTCCTCGTGCGAGGGTTCAAGGACTCCAACGGGGACGGCACCGGAGACCTGCGCGGCCTCATCGAGAAGCTCGACTATCTCGAGTGGCTGGGCGTCGACTGTCTGTGGTTGTTGCCGCTCTACGAGTCGCCGCTGCGCGACGGCGGCTACGACATCTCCGACTACATGAAGATCCTGCCCGACTTCGGGGATCTGGCCGACTTCATCCAACTGGTCGAGGCCGCGCACGAGCGCGGCCTGCGGATCATCACCGACCTGGTGATGAACCACACCTCCGATCGGCACCCCTGGTTCCAGGCGTCCCGCCACGACCCCGAGGGCCCGTACGGGGACTTCTACGTCTGGTCGGACGAGCCGACGGGCTACCCGGACGCGCCGATCATCTTCATCGGGGCCGAGGAGTCCAACTGGACCTGGGACCCGGTGCGCAAGCAGTACTACTGGCACCGGTTCTTCCACCACCAGCCGGACCTCAACTACGACAACCCGGCGGTCCAGGAGGCCATGCTGGAGGTGCTGCGGTTCTGGCTCGACCTGGGCATCGACGGGTTCCGGCTGGACGCGGTGCCGTACCTGTTCGAGCGGGAGGGCACCTCCTGCGCCGGCCTGCCGGAGACGCACGCCTACCTGAAGAAGGTCCGCGCCGAGGTCGACCGGCTCTACCCCGACCGGGTGCTGCTGGCCGAGGCCAACGGCTGGCCGGAGGACGTCGTCGAGTACTTCGGCGACCCGACGGTCGGCGGCGACGAGTGCCACATGGCCTTCCACTTCCCGCTGATGCCCCGCATCTACATGGCGGTGAAGAAGGAGACCCGTGAGCCGATCTCCGAGATCATGTCCCGTACCCCCAAGCTGCCGGACACCGCGCAGTGGGGCATCTTCCTGCGCAACCACGACGAGCTGACGCTCGAGACGGTCACCGAGGAAGAGCGCGACTACATGCACAGCGAGTATGCCAAGGACCCGCGGATGCGGGCCTACCTCGGCATCCGCCGCCGCCTGGCGCCGCTGCTGGACAACGACCGCGACCGGATCGAGCTGTTCACCGCGCTGCTGCTGTCGCTGCCGGGCTCGCCGGTCATGTACTACGGCGACGAGATCGGCATGGGCGACAACATCTGGCTGGAGGACCGGGACTCGGTGCGCACGCCGATGCAGTGGAGCCCCGACCGCAACGCGGGCTTCTCCACCGGCGACCCCGGCCGGCTCTACCTGCCGGTGGTCATGGACCCGATCTACGGCTACCAGGCGATCAACGTGGAGTCCCAGCAGCGCAACGAGGGATCTCTGCTGAACTTCACCCGCAAGATGCTGCAGATCCGGCGCAACCATCCGGTCTTCGGCACCGGCGCGTACACGGAGATGTGGTCGTCCAACCCGTCCGTGCTCACGTACGTGCGCGAGGAGCGCGACGACGTGATGCTCTGCGTGAACAACCTGTCGAAGTTCCCCCAGCCGGTGGAGCTCGACCTGCGGCGGTTCACGGGCATGACGCCGGTGGAGGCGCGCGGCGGCGTGCACTTCCCCGTGATCGGCGACCTGCCCTACCTGCTGACGCTGCCGGGACACGGCTTCTACTGGTTCGCGCTCCGGCGGGAGGCCGTCACCGAGCGGTGACGGGCACCTGGGCACGGGCCGCGCGGCGGGCGGGGATGAGCGCCACCGCGAGGGCCGTGCCCACCGCCAGCAGCACCGCGGTGGCCAGCGTCACCGGCGAGGGCGGGCGGCCGATCCCGGCGCCCACCCCGCTGGTGTGACCCTGCAGGTCGATCAGCCCGGTCACCACCGACACCCCGGCCACCGCGCCCACCACCACGCCCAGCACCACGAGCAGGCCGGTGCCGGTCACCAGCGTGGCCATCACCTGGCGGGGCGTCAGCCCCATCGCCTTCAGCACGGCCAGGTCGGCGTCGTGGTCGCGCAGCCCGAGCGCGCTGGCGGTCAGCAGGTTGGCCAGGCCGATCAGGGTCAGCACGGCGATCAGCGCCACGATCACCACCCGGATCATCGCCAGCCGGTCGGCGGGGTTGACCGCGGCCTGCACCTCCAGGCTCTCCCCCGACCCGGCCAGCAGCCGCGCCGCCACCTCGTCGCGGTCGGCGCCGGGATGCAGGGCGAGCGCGTAGTACTCAGGCGGCACGGAGTCCTTGGCCGCCAGGCTGTCGAGCCCGACCGACAGCACCTCGCCGTCCTGGTCGGGCTCGACGGTGCGGCCCACGACGCGCACGATCAGCGGCGAGCCGCCCACGGTCAGCCGCACCCGGTCGCCGATCTTCACCCCGAGCAGGTCGAGCAGCCCCTGGCCGGCCACGGCCTCGCCCGGCTCGGCGTACATGCGGCCCTCGACGACGGGGAACGGGTAGCGGTCGGAGGTCGAGCCGCCGATGGCCCGGACCAGGACCGAGCGGCCCTCGCCGGGGGCCAGCGCGTTCACGTCGGTGCCCGGATAGACGGCGGCCACGTCGCGGTCGGCGCGGGCCAGCCGGGCCGCCTGGGCCGTCTCCAGCTTGCCTGGCCGTACGAGGAGCGCGGCGTGCTGGCCGACCTGCTCGGGGTTGCGGGCGAAGTTGTCGAGCGTCGCCCACACGCCCAGGCCGATCGTGACCATCATCATGGGCACGGCCAGCCCGAACACGGTCAGGAACGCGGGCACCCGGCGGGTGAAGGCGTCCCTGGCCCCCAGCACGAGCGCCGGCGGGAGCCGTACCAGCAGAGCCAGTCTGGCGAGCCGGGACAGGCGGCCGCCCGGCGGCTGGGTGGAGGCCGCAGGGATGGGCGGGGTGCGCCCGCCGCGCCAGGCCGGCACGCCCACCGCGGCCAGCACGACCAGCGCGGTGCCGGCGACGATGGTGAGCACGGGCATCGGCGCGACGGAGGTGGCGCCGAGCGCCGCCACGGTGGCGGCCCAGCCGGCGACCGCGCCGAGCGCGACCCCGAGCAGGCCGAGAGCGCCGTGCTCGACCAGCAGCAGCAGCGCGACCTGGCCGCGGGTGAAGCCCATGGACTTGAGCGTGGCCAGGTCGCGGAGCTGGGTCAGCACCCGCCCGCCGGCCGCGTTGGCCAGCGCGAGCGCCGCCGCCACCAGGCCGACCACGCCGAACAGCGCGAGCAGGGTGCCGAGCAGCCGGTTGTCGAGCTCCATCGCGGCCCTGATCTCCCGCCAGGTGTAGAGCCGCTGCAACTGGTCGTCCAGCATGACGACGACCCGCTGGGAGACCACCTGCGCGGCGTCGGCGTCGGCCAGCCGCAGCCCGGTCACCCACTCGCTGCGGCCCAGCATCGGCTCGATCCGGTCGAGCGCCTCGGGCAGCACCCACGCCAGGCCGGGCGTCCACTCGGGGTAGAAGCCCTGGTCGGCGGTGTCGGCGATGCCGCGCACGTAGAGGGTGTGGCGCTGGCCGCTGAGCGCGATCACGGTGAACGGGGCGCCGATCCGCAGGCGCAGGTCGCGGGCGAAGGAGTGCTCGACGACCACGCCGTCGGGCTGCGCCGCGTCGAGCCAGCGGCCCTCCACGAGCGCGGGGTGCGCCACGCGGGGCGGGGTCGCGGGCATCGCGCGCAGCGAGGCGGGCTCGCGCCTGCCTTCCTGCATGGCGGTGACGGGGGCCGAGCGGTACGGGCCCGCCGTGGCGGTCACCCCGTCGAGCGCCTGCACGCCGGTGAGCTGGGCGGTGTTGTCGCGGGTGTAGAGCCAGACGTGGGCGCCCTCGGTCTGGGCGAACAGGCCGCGCCACGGGTTGGTGGAGTCCTCCAGGAGCGTCACCGCGGTGATCAGCGCCGCCACGATGCCGGCCACGGCGAGCACGGTCAGCGTCGCCTGGCCCCTCCGCGCCCGCAGGTCCGCCCTGATCCAGCGGCTGCCCGCCAGTGCCGTGCTCATCGCAGGTCGATCACTTCTCCGACGGTGCGCCGGCGCGGCCTGGCCAGCCGCCCGTCGTCCACGATCTCGCCGTCGAGCAGGCTGACCACCCGGTCGGCGAGCGCGGCCACGCGGGCGTCGTGGGTGACCATGACGATGGTCTGGCCGTCCTTGTGGACCCGGCCGAGCAGGCGGAGCACGTCGCGGGTGTTGCGGCTGTCGAGGTTGCCCGTGGGCTCGTCGGCCAGCAGCACGCTGGGCTGGTTGGCGAGCGCGCGGGCGAGCGCGACCCGCTGCTGCTCGCCGCCCGATAGCTGGGTGGGCGCGGCGTCGGCGCGGTCGGTGAGGTTGAGCGCGGCGAGGAGGCTCTCGCGGCGCTCGCGGGCCTCTCTGGGCGAGGTGCCGGCCAGCAGCGCGGGCAGCTCGACGTTGTCGGCCACGGTCATGCTCGCCACCAGGTTGAAGAACTGGAAGACGAAGCCGATCTTCTTGCGGCGCAGCAGCGCCCAGGCGCTCTCCGAGAGGGTGTCGGCCCGCCGGCCGTCGACCCAGATCTCGCCGCTGGTGCGCGCGTCGAGGCCGCCGAGCATGTGGACGAGCGTGGACTTGCCCGAGCCCGACGGGCCCATGATCGCCACGAACTCCCCCGGCTCCACCTGGAGGTCCACCCCGCGCACCGCGGGCACCGGCACCGCGCCGCCGGAGTAGATCTTCACCAGGTTGACCGCCTTGAGCACGGGCTGGTCACTCATGCGAGGTCCTCCTGACACCTTTCGAGCCAGTCGAGATCGGCTTGGAGGTGCAGCATGGCACCTTCGATGAGCAGTGTCGCGACCTTATCCTCGGGCGGGGTGCGGTCGAGGAGTTCGTTGAGGTCCTTCATCAGCGACAGGTAGTGGCGGCGCTGCCGGTTGATCAGCACCATCCGGTCGGCGATGCCGGTCATCGGGGCGAGCACAAGCTTCATGAAGAACTCGTCACGCACCCGCGGGCCCTCGGTCGGCTCGTCCACCCACAGATCGAGCACGTCGCGGCCCTTGGCGGTGAGATAGTAGACCTTCTTGTTGGGCCGGTTGGACTGCTCGACGTCCACGGCCCGGACCAGGCCGTCCTTCTCCAGCCGGCCCAACGTCACGTAGATCTGGCCGATGTTGGGCGACGGGTACGCGCTGCCGAAGGTCTGTTCGAGCGCCTGTTTCAGCTCGTAGCCATGGGCAGGCTCCTTGGCCAGCAGCGCCAGCAGGTGAAGCCTCACCGCCTCACCTCCCCGTTTGTGTTACGGATGCGTTACATGCATTCCCGTTGACCACCAGATTACCGGTGTGCATAACATGAATGCATCTACCTAACACGTATGTAACCTCTGCGCACAAGGAGGAAATAGCGGTGTTCCGTCGTCTGGCGCTCGTCCTCGCCGTCCTCACGGCGACGGGATGCGCGGCGACGGGTGATGAAGGTGGCGACACGGCTCGGACCGGAGGCACCGGCCCGATCACGTTCGCCACCGGGCGCGACACCACGGCGTACCTTCAACCCTTGCTGGATCGCTGGAACCAGGCCCACCCGGCCGAGAAGGTGACGCTCATCGAACTGCCCGAGGCGGCCGATGAGCAGCGCGCCCAGATGGTGGCCAACTTGCAGGCCCGCAGCACCCGTTACGACGTGCTCGGGCTGGACGTGGTGTGGACCGCGGAGTTCGCGGAGAACGGCTGGATCATCCCCTTGGAGCGCGGGTCCTTCCCGCTCGACAAGTTCCTGCCGCCCGTCGTGAAGACCGCGATCTACAAGGACAAGCTGTGGGCGGTCCCGTACACGAGCAACGCGGGGCTGCTCTACTACCGCACCGACCTGGTGAGGAAGCCGCCCCGAACATGGGCGGAGCTTCGCCAACAAGCCCAACAGATCACGAAAAAGCACGATATCGAGGGTTATGCCGGACAGTTTCTCGCGTACGAGGGGCTGACCGTCAACTTCTCCGAGGCCGTGCAGTCGGCGGGAGGGCAGATCCTCAGCACCGACGGCACCCAGGTGACCCTCGACCCCGCCTCCGCGACGACCGCGCTGGAGTTCCTCCAGCAGGGCCTGCGCGAGGGCTGGATCCCCGAAGAGTCGCTGAACTACAAGGAGGAGGAGTCGCGCCTCGCCTTCCAGGAAGGCCGGCTCGCCTTCGCCCGCAACTGGCCGCACGCCTACGGCCCGGCCAGGAACAGGCTCGGCGACAAGATCGCGGTCACCACGCTGCCGGGCCCCGACGGCCCGGGGAGCAGTTCGCTGGGCGGCATCAACCTGGCGATCAGCGCCTACTCGCAGCACCAGCAGACCGCGACGGAGTTCATCCGTTACTTCACGAGCCTGGAGAACGAGCGCCGGGTGCTCACCGAGGGATCGTTCCCCCCGGTGTGGACCGAGCTCTACGACGATCCCGAGCTCATCGAGCGCTTCCCGTACCTGCCCGTACTCAAAGAGAGCATCCTCGCCGCCGAGCCGCGCGCGGCGAGCCCGCACTACAACCAGCTCAGCCTGGTGATCGCGAGCACGGTCGCCAAAGCGCTCAACCCCCCGATCAGCGAGACCGCGGACGACGTGGCGGTCTCGTTGAAAGCCGAACTTGAAGAAATCATCCGAACACAGTGAGGCAAGCCATGCGAAACGGCAGAGCAGCAGCGATCCTGGCCGGTCTGGCGGTGGCGGTAGCCGCCTGCGGCAACGCGCCGACGGCCTCCGACCCCGCCTCGTCCGCTCCCGCCGCCTCCGAGAGCGCCGGCGGCAAGACGCTCGAGGGCGTCACGCTCGAGGTGGCCGCCAAGTGGACCGGCGAGGAGCAGAAGAACTTCGAGCAGGTGCTCAAGGCCTTCTCCGACAAGACCGGCGCCAAGGTCACCTACGCCTCCACCGGTGAGGACACCGGCGCCTACCTCGGCCCGCGCATCCAGGGCGGCAGCCCGCCCGACGTGGCGATCCTGCCGCAGCCGGGCCTGGTCCAGCAGTACGCCGAGCAGAAGGCGCTCAAGCCGCTCACCGACGACGTCACCAAGGAGATCGACGCCAACTACACCGAGTACTGGAAGGAGCTCGGCTCCGCCGACGGCCAGGTGTACGGCGTGCTGATCAAGGCGGCGCACAAGTCCCTGGTCTGGTACCAGTCGAAGGCCTTCGAGGACGCCGGCGTGCAGCCGCCGACCACATGGGACGAGCTGGTGACCGCCTCGCAGACGATCGCCGACTCCGGCACCGCGCCGTTCTCGTTCTGCGGCGCCTCCGGCTGGACGCTGACCGACCTGTTCGAGAACGTCTACCTGTCCTCGGCCGGCCCGGAGAAGTACGACCAGCTCTCCAAGCACGAGATCCCCTGGACCGACCCCAGCGTCGCCACCGCCCTGGAGAAGATCGCGCAGATCGCCGGCAAGAAGGAGTTCGTCGCCGGCGGCACCTCCGGCGCGCTGCAGACCGACTTCCCGACCTGCGTCACCAAGGTCTACGGCGAGAAGGAGGCCGCGATGGTGATCGAGGCCGACTTCGTCGCCGTCACGGCCGAGGAGTCCGGCGCCAAGGTCGGCGAGGACGCCAAGTACTTCCCGTTCCCGAAGGTGGGCGACACCGCGCCGGTCGTGCTCGGCGGTGACGTCGCGGTGGCCATGAAGGACTCGCCCGGCGCCATGGCGCTGCTGCAGTTCCTGGCCTCCAAGGAGGGCGGCGAGATCTGGGCCAAGCTGCCCGGCTACCTGTCCCCCAACAGGAACGTCTCCCCCGACAACTACCCGAACGAGATGACCAAGCAGCTCGGCCAGACGATCGTCTCGGCCGGTGAGTCGGTCCGCTACGACATGTCCGACCTCGCGCCCAGCGCCTTCGGCGGCACCGACGGCAAGGGCGAGTGGAAGGTCCTGCAGGACTTCCTGCGCGACCCGAGTGACGTCAAGGGCGCCCAGGAGGCGCTGGAGGCCGAGGCCAAGAAGGCCTGGAAGTAAAGAGGCATGGCCGTGACCGAAAGGTTGGACGGCCCCCAGGACCCGCCCGTGGACTCCACGGGCGGGCCTACCTCGGGACCTGATACCCCCCCTAAGAGACGACGCCTCGGCCCGTCACCCACGATCGCCATCATCTTCCTCATGCCGGCGGCCCTGCTGCTCGGCATCTGGGTGGTCTACCCGATCGGCTACTCGATCTTCCGAAGCCTGTTCGACGCCTCTGGGCAGACGTTCGTCGGGCTGGAGAACTACGGGACCATCTTCAGCGACGGCGGCACGCTGCGGACCATCCGCAACAACCTGATCTGGGTGGTCGTCGCCCCGATCGTGGTCACCACGATCGGCCTGATCTTCGCGGTGCTGACCGAGCGGATCAAGTGGGCGACCGCGTTCAAGCTGATCGTCTTCATGCCGATGGCCGTCTCGCTGATGGCCGCCGGCGTCATCTTCCGGCTCGTGTACGACGAGGACCCCGACAAGGGCCTGGCCAACGCCGTCATGACCGTGGTGGGCGACACGTTCTCCTCCGCGCAGGGCTACCCGGAGGCGCGCGCCCGGACCGGCGACGAGTCGCCGGTGGCCGCGGAGGAGGACGGCACCGTCGTCACCAAGCAGCCGGTCGAGGCAGGACAGCCCGTGCTGATCCCCATCGTGGGCGTCAAGCCGGAGGTGATGCCCGCGAACGCCCAGCCGGCCGTCGCGGCGACCGGCGGCGACGGGCTGGCCGGCACGGTGTGGTTCGACTTCACCCCCGGCGGCGGTGGCGTGAACGGTCAGCCGGACGCCACCGAGAAGGGCCTGCCGGGGATGACCGTGGAGGCGGTCAGCGACGGCCAGGTGGCGGCGACCGCGACGACGGCCGAGGACGGCTCGTTCCGGTTCGAGGGCCTGTCCCCGGGCTCCTATGTGGTGCGGCTGCCGGCGGACAACTTCACCGCCGCCTACAACGGCCTGACCTGGCTCGGCCCGACGCTGATCACTCCGGCGATCATCGGGGCGTTCGTCTGGGTGTGGGCCGGGTTCGCCATGGTGCTGATCGCGGCCGGCCTGGCGGCCATCCCGCGGGACGCGCTGGAGGCGGCCCGCATCGACGGCGCCAGCGAGTGGCAGGTGTTCCGCAGGATCACGGTGCCGCTGCTGTCGCCGGTCCTGCTCGTCGTCTTCGTGACGATGATCATCAATACCTTGAAGGTGTTCGACCTGGTGTTCATCATCGCACCGCCGTCGGTCCAGCCGGAGGCGAACGTGATCGCGCTGGAGATGTGGCGCGTCTCGTTCGGCGGCGGGAACAACCAGGGACTCGGCAGCGCGCTGGCCGTCTTCCTGCTCATCCTGGTCCTGCCCTTCATGATCATGAATATCCGCAGGTTCAAGAGGGGCGACTCATGACGACGGCGACGGCACCGGCACCGGCGCGCAGCCACGCCGGCGCGCCGCGGAGAAACCTGATCGGCCGCATCGTCGACCGCCTCGGCAGCGGCGTCGTCCAGGTCGTGATGATCCTGCTCGGCCTCTTCTGGCTGGTCCCCACGCTGGGCCTGCTGGTGGTCTCGCTCCGCACCACGGAGGTCAACAACGCCGAGGGCTGGTGGACGATCTTCACCAAGCCGGCCGAGCTGACCATCGCCAACTACAGCGACCTGCTGGCGGGCGGCTTCGGGGCGTCCTTCTGGAACACGGTGGCCATCACGGTGCCGACGACGATCCTGGTGATCGGCATCGCGGCCATGGCGGCGTACGCGTTCGCCTGGATGGAGTTCCCCGGCCGGGACCTGCTGTTCCTGGTCGTGGTCGGGCTGCTCATCGTGCCGATCCAGATCGCGCTGATCCCCGTGGCCGCGCTCTACGGCCAGGCCGGGATCTTCGGCTCGATCCCCGGCGTGGTGCTGTTCCACGTGGCGTTCGGACTGCCCTTCGCGATCTTCCTGCTGCGCAACTTCTTCATCGGCATCCCCGCCTCCCTGCTGGAGGCGGCGCGGATGGACGGGGCGCCGGAGTGGCGGATCTTCGTGTCGGTGGTCTTCCCGCTGGGCAAGCCCGCCATCGCCTCGCTGGGCATCTTCCAGTTCCTCTGGGTGTGGAACGACATGCTCATCGCGCTGGTCTTCGCCAACTCGGCGAACCAGCCGATGACCAAGTACCTCCAGTCCCAGATGCGGCAGTTCGGCACCAACATGGACATCCTCTCGTCCGGCGCCTTCCTGTCGCTGATCATCCCGCTGGTGCTGTTCTTCGCGTTCCAGCGCTACTTCGTCCAGGGCATGATGGCCGGCTCGGTGAAGTAGACCTCGGCGGGCGCCCGCATCCCGCGGGGGCACGGGCGCCCGCTCCTTGGTGATCATTTCTCCGGGTTCCGTACGCATCGCCCGCCAGACCTGGCTAAGCTCATCGCCCATGGCCGGACGTCCACTGAACGAAGTCGTCGAAGCCGGATGGGCTCGCGCGCTGGAGCCCGTGGCAGAGCGCATCGCCCACATGGGCGAGTTCCTCCGCAAGGAGATCGCCGAAGGCAGGCAGTACCTCCCCTCGGGGGGCAACGTGCTGCGCGCCTTCAACCAGCCCTTCGACGACGTCAGGGTGCTGATCGTGGGGCAGGATCCGTACCCCACGCCAGGTCACCCCGTGGGGCTGTCGTTCTCCGTCGCTCCCGACGTGCGGCCGCTGCCCGGCAGCCTGGTCAACATCTTCAAGGAGATGGAGTCCGACCTGGGGCTGCCCCGGCCGGCCAACGGCGATCTCACCGCCTGGGCCGACCAGGGCGTGCTGCTGCTCAACAGGGTGCTGACCGTGATGCCGGGCAAGCCCGCCTCCCACCGCGGCAAGGGCTGGGAAGAGGTCACCGAGCAGGCCATCCGGGCCCTGGTCGAGCGCGGCAAGCCGATGGTCGCGATCCTGTGGGGGCGCGACGCGCGCAACCTCGCGCCCATGCTGGGGTCGGTGCCGCGCGTCGAGTCCGCCCACCCCTCCCCGCTGTCGGCGCGCAGCGGCTTCTTCGGCTCCCGGCCGTTCAGCCGGGCGAACGAGCTGCTCGTCCAGCAAGGCGCGGCCCCCGTGGAGTGGAAGCTGCCCTAGGCTCGTCGCATGAGTGACGCACAGAAGTTCCTACGACTCACGGTCGAGCTGACGGTCGAAGTGCTCGACGTGGACGCCCTTCAGGCGGCGGCCCTGGCGGAGATCCGCCACCCCGAGGCCGAGCTGACCGACGAGGAGCGCAACGAGCAGGCCGAGCTGGTCAGGTCCGACGAGACCGGGGCCTCGGCCCTGCAGTGGCTGATCGAGCCCGAGCACGTGCTGCAGCTCGTCGACCACATCGAGGAGATCGAGCCGCGCGAGGCGATGCTCGGCGTGGAGCCGTCCGAGGGCCCGGCCGAGGACGAGGAAGAGGCGGAGGACGAGCACCTCCACCTGTGACCGTCCGGCCGGCCACCCGTCGGAGGTGAGCAGCCGGGGACGCGGCGCGCGAGGCGCGGGCCGCCCCGGCTGGAGCCGGCCTGAGGTCGCTCATCGGGGACTATCCAGAAGGACACGTCGTGATCGTCGCATTCTCCATCACCCCTCTGGGCGTCGGCGAAGGCGTCGCCGAGCCCGTCGCCCGCGCCGTCAAGGTGGTGCGCGAGAGCGGGCTGCCTAACCGCACCGACGCCATGTTCACCACCGTCGAGGGCGAGTGGGACGAGGTGATGGACGTGGTCAAGCGGGCCGTGGACGCGGTGGCCGAGGTCGCGCCTCGCGTGGGCCTCGTCCTCAAGGCCGACCTGCGCCCCGGCGTCACGGACGGCATGACCAGCAAGGTGGAGTCGCTGGAACAGCACCTGGATCACTAAACGCGATATGTCTTGACCCCTCCCAAGACGCGACATATCGTGGCGGACGCGATATTACTCGTCCCTTGGGAGGTCGTCATGCCCTACCACCGCGTCCCGGTCCTGATCGTGGGCGGCGGATACGCCGGGCTGAGCGCTGCCATGCTCCTGGCCTGGCGGAACATCCCCGTCCTGCTCGCCGAACGACGGCCGCGCGCGCCGGCTATCCCGAGCCGCTCGACGACCCGATGGGCGCCATCCTCGGCGCCCGCTACCACTCCACAGCGGTCATCGAGGACCCGGCGGACGACGGCTCCCTCCTGGAGGACCCGCGCCACCCCACCGGCCGCCCCGGCAGCCGCGCCGCGCACGTGCGGCTGGGCAGGGAGGGCCGGGAGGTGTCCACGGTCGACCTGTTCGGCGCCGGGTTCGTGCTCCTGGCCGACGGCGAAGGCGGGCGGGCCTGGTCGGACGCGGGCCGCCTGGCGTCCAGGCGTCTCGGGGTCGCGCTGTCGCGGATCGTCCTCGGCGACGACGTGGTGGACGTCGAGGGCGCGTGGCGGTCGCGGTACGGCGTCGGCGCGGGCGGGGCGGTCCTGGTCCGGCCGGACGGCTACGTCGCCTGGCGCGCCACCGGCCCCGACCCGGACCCGGCCGCCACGCTGGAGTCGGCCCTGCGCCGCGTTCTCAGCCGCTGACGAAACCCGCCAGGCCGCCGAGGTCGCCGAGATCTTGCCGGCCCAGCGTGGTGCGCTGCGCCGCCAAGTGGTCGAACCAGCGGACGCGCTCGCGGGTCTCTCTCAGCCTGTGGTCGAGGTCTTCGAAAGGGTCCACGTCAGTTCTACGAACGACCGCCACCTGACGTTCCCCGCCCGGCCCGTCCAGGGGCGCGAAAGGAGCCACGGCTCAGGCCGCCGTGGGGGTGAGGCCGGTGCGGAGCGGGGTCGGGGTGGCGCAGAGCCAGTCGTTGAGCGAGCCGGTGAACCCCGACGGCGGCCCGACCTGGAGGCAGGCGGCGGGGCCGGGACCGGTGGCGGGCCTGACTCTCAGGCGTCTGATGCTGCCCCGGCCTGGTGAGGGGGCGGGCGCGCACGGGGTGAGGCGGACGCCGAGAGGGCCGGGAGGCAGGGGAAGGTGGTCGTCGATGGCCCGGCGGCGGGCGTCGGGATGGGCGGAGGCGAACGCGAGGTGGCCGGCGACCAGCCGGGCGGCCACCGTGCGCAGGAGGTCGGCGGCGCACAGGGTATGGGCGCAGGCGGCGCCGTCGAGGGTGATCTCCGGCAGGCCGAAGCGGCGCAGGCCCCGGGAGGTGATCGTGAGGCCGTCGCAGGCGGCGGTGCCGGCCGGGTCCCACGGCGGGCAGGTGGCGTCGTCGTGGACCCGGATGTCCCAGCCGAGCCACCCGTCGGCCAGGTCGAAGGCGGCGGGCTCCGGGTGGCGGGCGGGCAGGACGCCGCCGGTCAGGGGGTCGAACAGGAGTCCCTCGTACGTCCGGGCGAGGGCACGGGCGGCGGCCCTGGCGGCCTGGGCGGCGGCGGGGGACGCGTGCGGCGGGGCCGTCGAGGAGACGGTGAGGTGCTGTCCGGAGCGGCGCAGCAGGCGGCGCTCGTCGGGGGTGAGCGGGATGGCCCCGGGCTTCCACGGGGTGGGATGGTGGATCAGCCGCAGGCGGGGTGTGCCGAGCGCGGCCATGGCGGCCTGGCTGTGCGGGCCGGTCAGCCGCCAGGGCGTGACGGGGGCGACGGTGAGCGTGACGATGAAGAGGGACGTGAGGGCGGCGGGCAGGGGCAGGACGATCTTCATGAGGGCCTCCGGTGGTCGGGGCCCTCAGGATCGGCGGAAACGGGCCTGACCCGCCGAGACGAACCTCGTTCTGGGGATAACCGGCGCGTAGGTACGCGCCTGTGGACCGAGGTAAGCGCGGGGTTCCGGGGATGAGCCCTCGGACGGCGCTCCCGAGCGTGATCCACCCGGTCACGGAGAGCGCGTCAGCCCGAAGGGCGATGGATGACCAGGGACTGGCCGGGGAGCCTGGTCCCCTCCTCGTCGCCCGTCACCGGATCGTCCGAGGCCAGCAGCACCCTGCCCCGCGGTACCGGCACCGTGACCGTGTCCGTGCCGAAGTTCACGCTCACGCAGACCCCGCCCCGCCACATGACCAGCCACTGCCCGCCCGGGTCGGTCTCCACCCGGACCCGGTCCAGGCGCGGGTCCGTCAGCTCGGGCAGCGCCCTGCGCAGCGCGATCAGGTCGCGGTACCAGCACAGCAGCGACCAGTGCGCCTCCTCCTTCAGCTCCTGCCAGTCGAGCTTGCTGCGCAGGAACGTCTCCTCGGCCGACGGGTCCGGCGCCTCCCACGTGTAGCCGAAGCCGTCGAACTCCTTCTTCCTGCGCTCGCCCTCGCTCTCCCGCAGGTGCGGCTCCACGTGATCGGAGAAGAACAGGAACGGCGTGCCCGCCCCCCACTCCTCCCCCATGAACAACATCGGCGTGAACGGCGAGGTCAGCAGCAGCCCGGCGCCCAGCTTGAGCGCCGGCATCGGCAGCCGGTCGCCCATCGGCCGGTTGCCGATCTGGTCGTGGTTCTGCAGGCAGGCGACCAGCCGGTGACCGGGGACGCCGGTGTAGGGCCGGCCGTGCGCCCGCCCGCGGAAGCTGGAGTGCCCGCCGTCGTGCAGGACCCCGCGCGTGAGCACCTTCACCAGCGCGGACAGCCCGGCGAAGTCGGCGTAGTAGCCGTGGGTCTCGCCACTCACCGCGGTGTGCAGGGCATGATGTACGTCGTCGTTCCACTGGGCGGTCATGCCCAGGCCGCCCGCGTCCAGGGACCGGACCATGCGCGGGTCGTTCAGGTCGGACTCGGCGATCAGGGACAGCGGCCGGCCGACGGCGCACGACAGCGCGTCCACCTCCTCGGCGAGCTCGGCCAGCAGGTGGGTGGCGCGCTTGTCGTGCAGCGCGTGCACGGCGTCCAGGCGCAACCCGTCGATGTGGTAGTCGCGCAGCCACTGCAGCGCGTTGTCGACGAAGTAGCGGCGCACCGGGTCCGAGCCGGGCCCGTCCAGGTTGACCGCCTCGCCCCAGTAACTCCCCTCGAATCCGCCGAAGTACGGGCCGAACGGGTGCAGGAAGTTGCCCGAGGGGCCGAGGTGGTTGTAGACCACGTCCAGGATGACGCCGATGCCCGCCCGGTGGCAGGCGTCGACGAAGGTCTTGAGCCCGTCGGGGCCACCGTACGTCTCGTTCACCGCGTACAGGTCGACCCCGTCGTACCCCCAGTTGCGCGCGCCGGGCACCGGCGCGACCGGCATGATCTCCACGAAGTCGACGCCCAGCTCGACCAGGTGGTCCAGCCGGCCGGCGGCGGCCTGGAACGTCCCCTCGGGGGTGAAGGTGCCGATGTGCAGCTCGTAGATCACGGCTCCGCGCAGGTCGCGGCCCGTCCAGTCGTGGTCGGCCCAGGTGTAGCGGGCGTGGTCGTACACGGCGCTCGGCCCGAAGACGCCCTCGGGCTGGCGGCGGGAGCGCGGGTCGGGGTAGGGGCCGTCGCCGTCGAGCACGTACGTGTATCTGGTGCCGTGAGTGGCGTCCGGCACGTCCAGTGACCACCAGCCGTCCGCCCTCCCTGTCAGGGGGAACCGCCGGTCCAGGGTCTCGACCTCGACGGCCGTGGCGTTGGGTGCCCACACGTCAAAGATCATTTCGCTCCAGCAGTGCGACGGGGAGGGAACCGAGCAGGTGGGCCAGCGGGACGCGCCCGGTGTGCACGCCGCCGCCGAGCAGGT
>NZ_JAPNNL010000077.1 GCF_027620315.1 Nonomuraea corallina
GGGGGGGGGGGGGCGCCCCGCGCCCCGGCCTGCTCGACGAGGCCCGCGAGCTGGGCGCCTCGATCGTGACCACGTACGGGATGAGCGAGACGTGCGGCGGGTGCGTGTACGACGGCCGCCCCCTTTACAACGTAGATCTGAAAATCGGTGCGGACGGGCGCATCCGGATCTCGGGGCCGGTGCTGTTCTCCGGCTACCGCTCCGGCGAGCCCGCCCCGTTCGACGGCGGCTGGTTCGTCACCTCCGACCTCGGCGAGCTGTCCGGCGGCCGGCTGCGGGTGCTGGGCCGGGCCGACGACGTCATCAACACCGGCGGCGAGAAGGTGGTGGCGGGGGCCGTGGCCGCGGTGCTGGGCGGCCACCCCGAGGTCGCCGACGTGGCCGTGGTCCCCCGCCCGGACCCGGAGTGGGGTGAGGTGGTCGTGGCCGTCGTGGTGCCGGCCGATCCTGTGAATCCGCCCACACTCGCGCAGTTGCGCGCCTACTGCGCCGACCGGCTGCCGCCGCACGCCGCGCCGCGCGACCTGCGCCTGCTTCCCCGGCTCCCCCTGCTGCCCAACGGAAAACCCGATCTTCTGAGGCTGAAGTCCGGAACCTGATGGATGTGCGGATGCGTCATAGTGGGGACAAGGAGGGAGCCTTCATGAACCAGTCCCGCAAGACGTGGGCATCCGCGGCCGTGGTCGGCGTCGTCGTCGCCGGCGGCGTCTGGGTCGCGGCGGCCGCCTCGGCGGGCAGGCTCGACCAGGTCAGAGAGTCGACCCGGGCCGTCGTCGAGCAGGGCCCGTCCGAGCAGGGCCCGTCCCCCTCCGCGCCGGCCGACGTCGTGGTGTCCACCGAGATCAACCCCGACCCGGAGGACGTGCTCCGCTACTGGAGCGACGAGCGGCTGGAGGACGCGCAGCCGATGCCCATGCCCGAGGTCGGGGAGTTCGAGATCGGCGAGTAGCGCGGCCGGACCGCACGTGCGCGGCTCGTCCGGCTCGTCAGGGCGGGCCGCCCCGTAGGGGGCTCGCCCTTTTTCCAGTGGCTCCCCCGGCCGCGGGAACAAATCTCGCCGGATCGCGTTATTGATACTGGTGAGTAAAGCGGCCGGAGCCGGGGCCGCGCCGCCATATGCCTACTTTTGCTTGCACTCCGTATGGAGGAGGTGTCCTCATGCCCCGAACCGCCGTGGCCCCGACCACCCTCGAGGAACTTATCGACCGAGGGCGAGCCCAGGGCCGCCTCTCCCTCGCGGAGCTACGCCACGCTTTCGCCCAGGCGGGCATCAGCCCCGCCCAGGGCCGTTCGATCCTGCGCGAACTGTCCGAGTCCGGGGTGAACCTGGCCACCGAGGACGATTCCGCCGCCCCGAAGAAGACTGCAAGAAAGCCCGTGAACAAGCCTGCCACGAAGCGCCCCACGAGGAAGACCACGCGCTCACAGACTAGCGACTCCAAGGCCCCGGAGGCAAAAGCCGAGATCGATTCCCCGTCGATCGAGTCCCCGTCGATCGAGTCCCCGTCGATCGAGTCCCAGCCGGTCCAGTCCCAGCCGGTCCAGTCCCAGCCGGTCCAGTCCCAGGCGGTCGATTCCCAGGCGGTCGATTCCCAGGCGGTCGATTCCCAGGCGGACGTCGCGCCGCCTGATGACATGGCGATCGAGCCGGACGAGGCGGAGCTGGAGCACGAGGCGCTCGACCTCGACGACACCCAGTCCGCCATGGGCGACTCGGTGCACACCTACCTGAAGTCCATCGGCCGCCGCACCCTGCTCACCGCCGCCGAGGAGGTCGAGCTGGCCCGCCGGATCGAGGCCGGCCTGTACGCGGAGTACAAGCTGGAGAGCGAGCCGGACCTGTCCGACGAGTACCGCGAGGAGCTGCGGCTCGTGGCGGAGGACGGCAGGGCGGCCAAGGACCACATGCTGGAGGCCAACCTCCGGCTGGTGGTCTCGGTGGCCAAGAAGTACACCGACCGCGGCATGTCGCTGCTGGACGTCGTCCAGGAGGGCAACCTCGGCCTGATCAGGGCCGTGGAGAAGTTCGACTACACCAAGGGCTTCAAGTTCTCCACCTACGCCATGTGGTGGATCCGCCAGGCGATCCAGCGCGGGTTCGCCGACTCGGCCCGCACCATCCGGCTGCCGGTGCACGTGCTGGAGATGCTCTCCAAGCTCTCGCGCGTCGAGCGCGAGATGCACCAGCGGATGGGCCGCGAGCCCACCCCGGAGGAACTGGCGAAGGAGCTCGACAAGACGCCCGACCAGATCGAGGAGCTGATGCGGACGAGCCGCCAGCCGATCTCGCTCAACGCGACGATCGGCGAGGACGGCGAGACCACGATCGGTGACCTGATCGAGGACGTCGACTCGCCCGAGGCGTCGGAGATCGTGGACCGGCAGCTCCTCGGCGACCAGCTCCGGGGCGTGCTGCAGAACCTGTCGCCGCGCGAGGCGAAGATCATGGCGCTGCGGTTCGGCCTCGTCGACGGCAAGCCGCACACGCTGGACGAGATCGGCAAGCACCTCGGGCTCACCCGGGAGCGGATCCGCCAGCTGGAGAAGGAGTCGCTGTCCAAGCTCCGCCACCCGAGCAACACCCGTCCCCTGCTCGACTGGGCGAGCTGACCCGGTGAACACGGAAGAGCCCCGGCGCATGTCGGGGCTCTTCGTCGTCTCAGAGGATCACGTCTCAGAGGATCACGTCTCAGAGGATCACGTCTCAGAGGATCACGTCTCAGAAGATCACCTGGCGGAGGGCACCCGGGGCGGCACGCGCGGGATGCCCCACATCCGGTTCTCCTCGCGAAGCGTGCGCAGGCGCTCCACCTCTCGCGTCCACTGGGCGCCCTTGGGCGTCGCCTTGGCCTTGCGGCGGGCGATGCGATCGTCGTAGGCCTTCACCCCGAACGCCGCCCGCTGCCCCGCCTCGGCCGCCCGCAGCGCCTCCGTCAGCGCCTTGTCGAACGCCCGGCCCGCGGCCAGCAGCTCGATCTCGTCGGCGTCGGCGGCGCGCAGCTCACGCACCACCCGCTCCGCCTCCCTGGCCCGGTCGAGCAGCTGGGGGAAGCTCTTGGAGATCTCCACATCCGCGTGGTAGCGGACCTCGGCCTCGCGGCTCACCCGCGGACGGAAAAACGCCATCGACTCTGCCCTTCACGCTGTCCGTTCTTGTCAGCGACCAGGGTACGCGCTCCGCGCCGCCGCCCCGTAACCGGTCCGGCGCGGCCTCCGCCGCGCGAGGGCCTTTACATAGTAAGCTGATCATCATGCCCGCCAAGCGACCGCCCGTCCCCCTGTCCCGCGAGCGCATCATCGAGGCCGCCCTGCACATCGCCGACACCCAGGGGCTGCGCCGCCTCACCATGCGCAGGCTCGGCGACGCCCTTCAGGTCGAGGCCATGGCCATCTACCACCACCTGCCACGCGGCAAGGAGGCGCTGATGGACGCGCTGGCCGAGCACGTCACCGCCCTCCACGTGGAACAGGGCGCGACCTGGCAGGAGACGGCGCGGGCCTGGTGCAGAGCCGGCCGTGAGCTGCTGCGCGAGCACCCCGGCGTGCTCGCGCTGGCGCTCACCAAGCCGCCCAAGGGCGCCACCGCCATCGCCGTCGGAGAGCAGATCGAGCAGCTCACCGACGGAGGGCTGCCCGACGCGGAGGAGGCGGTGCGCACGCTGCGGGCCTTCGTCTTCGGCAGCGTGGCCGTCGAGGTGCAGCGCTCCGGCTGGGCCGACCCCGAGGTGGACGAGTGGGTGCGCCGCGACCGGCAGGCCGACGCCGACTTCGAACGCGGGCTCGAAGCTTTGCTCCGAGGGCTCCAAACGTAGTGTGCGTGTCATGCTTGGCCCGTTATCCTGCATAAGGCACGCTGTGTCGGAGGTCACACGCCCGGGGGCATCCTCCCCTAACAGTCCGAATGGGCTATGTCGGAACGTGTGACGCACATCGCACACTTGCTGGAAAGAGAACATCCGAGCCGCTCCCGGCCCCTCGATCGGGAGCCATCGACGAGATATCGGAGGCACGCCGATGTGCCCGCACGACCCGGTCTGTCCGTCTGCCGACGCGCCTGACCGCGAAGCCGCCCGCACCCTGGCCTGCCACCCCGAGCAGGGGTGGAGCCTGCTGTGCAACGGCGTCGTCCTGTTCGAGGACACCGGTGAGCTCTTGCCCGGGGGCACCGCCATCGCCCCCCACCGCCCCGACCCGCTGGTCGGGGCAGCCTGAGCCACCACGAGCAGCGCGACCGCCGGCCGGTTACCCGAGATATCGGGTCAGCCAGTCGGCGACCACCTCGCCCACCTCGGCGGGGCGCTTCTTGAGATCGTGCCCCTCACCCGGGAGCACCACCAGCCGCGTCGCGTCCGCCGCGTCGGGCACCCCGAACGGGTCCCTGTCACCGTTCACCACCAGCACATCGACTCCGGCGCCGCGCAGCTCCTCCGCCCTGGAACGTTCCGGTCGGCCGGGCGGGTGCAGCGGGAACGCCAGCGCCACCACCGCCACCGCCCCGGCCGCCCGCGCGGTCCGGCAGGCCACCCGTGCCCCGTTGCTCCGGCCGCCCTGGACCAGCGGCAGACCCGGCCACCGCGCGCGCAGCTCGCCCAGCACGGCCAGCCACGCCTCGTCCTGACGCTCGGCCGACCCCGGCGCCCGCGCCCCCGCGACCCGGAACGCCTGGGTCACCCTGGCCACCGCGGCCCCCACGCCGAGCGCCGCCTCGCGCACCGCGAGCAGGTCGGGCGCGTCCACTCCCCCGGCCGACCCGTGCGTCAGCACCAGCAGCAGCCGGGCGTCGTCCCCCTCGTCGACGTCGGCCCGCGCCGGCCCCCGCGGGGTCATGATCTCCATGGCAGCACCGTACCTGGGGATGAGCACGACATGGCTCCCAGGTCTGATGACGGCGCGCCCCCCGCACGGCAGGATGTCATGCATGCAGCAGGAGAGGGATGTCCGCGACGAACTGCGGGCGACGATCGACGCCCGCCGCGATCTCGGCCCCGACTACGAAGCCGCCCTGGTCGACTCGCTGGCCGACCGGCTCGACGCGACGATCACGGCCCGGGTCGAGGCGGAGCTCAAGCGGCGCGGCAAGGAGGTCAAGCGGAAAGAGGACAACCCGCGTTCCATCGTGCCGATCGTGCTGGGCTCGATGGCCATCGGCATCCCGCTGACGGCCATCGCCAGCCAGGCGGGCACCGTCGGCCTGCTCGTCGCATGGCTGTCCATCGTCCTGATCAACATCGCCGCCGCGGGAGCCCTCATGCGCCGCCCCTGACGCCCCACCCGCGCCTCCGGCGAGCCGGCCCGACAGCCGGCACGGCTCCACTCTGGTTCCGAGTCCCGGTCCTGGTTCAAAGGACCCGCTCTGGGTCGGGTGTCTCGCCTCAGCGCTCGTAGCGGAGCCGCACTTCCGCCGCCAGCGTCTCGTCCTGGTGGTCCAGCCCGTAGGCCCACACCTGACCGGCCGCGTCGTCGCGGCCGCGCAGCGGGAGCGTACGCGCCAGCAGTTCGATCGCCAGCGCGCTCACCTGCGCCTCGCCGCCCTCCTCCAGCGCCCCGGCGAACTCCGCGCAGGCCATCTCCAGGTGCGCGATGCCGAGCTGCACACGCAGCCGGGCCGCGTCGTCGCCGGAGGCGACCTCAAGCGCGTCGATCAGCACGTCGGCGGCCTCACCGGGCTCCTCACGCTCGATCAGCAGGTCGGCGAGCTGCTGCGCGGCGTGCACGCGCGCCTCCACCGCCGGCCCACGGACATCCCGGGCGTCCTGGGCGCGGGCCTCCTGGGCGCGGGCCTCGTCCAGGCCCCTGTCGCCGTCCCCTGACGGCTCGACGGTCTCGTACTGCTCGTTCTCGTACCGCTCATCCTCGGCGGCGTGCGGGTCGCGGTGGCCCGTCTCGATGGCGGCGCGCAGTTCGGCTTCCGCCTCGTCGTAGTCGCCTACCTCCCCGGCCAGCCGGGCCAGCGCCAGGTGAGCCAGGGGCACGTACGCGGGAGTGCCGACCCCGAGCACCGCCTGCCAGGCCCCGCGTGCCTGCTCCGGCCGCCCTTCGCGCTCGAACCCCTGGGCCAGGTGGCAGGCGGCCTGGGCGGCGAACTCGGGATGGCCGGTGGCCAGCGCCGTCCTGGCCGCGGCGCGGGCTCCCTCGACGTCGCCCCGCTGCTCGAGCACCACGGCCAGCCCTACGGCGGCCTGCGCCCGGTCGGGGCTGCCGGGCCGGGCCGCGAGTTCGGCGAGGATGGCGGCCGCGCCGTCGAGGTCACCGCCTTCGGCGAGGCGGCGGGCGGTGTCGAGCGGCGAGGTCTCCAGCTCTGAGAACGTCAAGAGAGCTCCTTCGGCGACGATCGTCCCGAGCCTAACGAGTTCTCACGATCATGTCTGCTCTGTTGCCCTCATCGGTCTACCCACCGCCCGTTTAGTCCGGATTACACCGTTCTGCCGCCCCAGGATCAGCCCGTTTGCCCGAGCCGAACCGACACCCCGGGCGCGCCGAGGACCGGGAGCCCGTCAGTCCTCGTACGCCTCCAGCGGAGGGCAGGAGCAGACCAGGTTGCGGTCGCCGTAGGCCTGGTCGATGCGCCGCACCGGCACCCAGTACTTGCCCTCGCGCAGCGACGCCACCGGGTAGCCCGCCTCGGATCGGGTGTACGGGTGCGTCCAGTCGTCGGCGGTCAGCGCCTCGGCGGTGTGCGGGGCGTTCCGCAGGGGGTTGTCGGTCTTGTCGTACGCCCCGGAGGCCACCTTGGCGATCTCCTCCCGGATGGCGATCATCGCGTCCGCGAACCGGTCCAGCTCGGCCAGGTCCTCGCTCTCGGTCGGCTCGATCATGAGCGTGCCGGCGACGGGGAAGGACATGGTCGGCGCGTGGAAGCCGTAGTCGATGAGCCGCTTGGCCACGTCGTCCACGGTGACGCCGGTCTCCTTGGTGATCTGCCGCAGGTCGACGATGCACTCGTGGGCGACCAGCCCGCCCCGGCCCGTGTAGAGGACCGGGTAGTGGGGGGCGAGCCTGCGCGCGAGGTAGTTGGCCGACAGGATGGCCTGCTCGGTGGCGGCGGTGAGGCCGTCGCCGCCCATCATCCTGATGTACGCCCACGAGATCGGCAGGATCCCGGCGGACCCGTACGGCGCCGCGGAGACGGGCCCGACCGGCGAGCCGTCACGCAGCGGGTGGCCGGGCAGGTACGGGGCGAGGTGGGCGCGGACGGCGACCGGGCCGACGCCGGGCCCGCCCCCGCCGTGCGGGATGCAGAACGTCTTGTGCAGGTTGAGATGGGAGACGTCGGCGCCGAACTCGCCCGGCTTGGCCAGGCCCACGAGCGCGTTGAGGTTGGCCCCGTCGACGTACACCTGACCGCCGGCGTCGTGCACCTTGGCGCAGACCTCGGTGATGGCCTCCTCGTAGACGCCGTGCGTCGACGGGTAGGTGACCATGATGGCGGCCAGCCGGTCACGGTGCTTGTCGATCTTGGCGTCGAGGTCGGCCAGGTCGACGTTGCCGTCGTCGTCGCAGGCCACGACCACGACCCGCATGCCGGCCATGACGGCGCTGGCGGCGTTGGTGCCGTGCGCGGACGACGGAATGAGGCACACGTCGCGCTCGGTGTCGCCGTTGGCGCGGTGGTAGGCGCGGATGGCGAGCAGGCCGGCGAACTCGCCCTGGGAGCCCGCGTTCGGCTGGATCGAGACCCGGTCGTAGCCGGTGACCTCGGCGAGCCAGTCCTCCAGCGTCCGGATCAGCTCGCCGTAGCCGACCGCCTGCGCCTCGGGCGCGTACGGGTGGACGCCGGCGAACTCGGGCCAGGTGATCGGCTCCATCTCGGTGGTCGCGTTCAGCTTCATCGTGCAGGAGCCGAGCGGGATCATCGAACGGTCGAGCGCGATGTCCTTGTCCTGGAGCCTGCGCAGGTAGCGCAGCATCGACGTCTCGTTGCGGTGGGTGTTGAACACCGGGTGGGTGAGGAAGTCCGACTCGCGCAGCAGCCCGGCGGGCAGCGCGTCGCCGGCCTCGCCGAGCGCGGCGGCGGTGCGCTCGACGCCGAAGGCCGCCCACACCTTGACCAGGTCGGCCGCGCCGGTCTTCTCGTCACAGGCGACGGAGACGTGGTCGGCGTCGGCCTGCCAGAGGTTGACGCCGCGTTCGGCCGCGGCCGCGACGACGGCGGCCGCCCGGCCGGGGACGCGGGCGAGCACAGTGTCGAAGAAGTCCGTGTGCACCACCTCGACGCCGCCCTCGCGCAGCCCTTCGGCGAGCGTGACGGCGTGCCGGTGGACCCGGCGGGCGATCCGGCGCAGCCCGTCGGGGCCGTGGTAGACGGCGTACATGCCGGCGATGACGGCGAGCAGCACCTGCGCGGTGCAGATGTTGCTGGTGGCCTTCTCCCGGCGGATGTGCTGCTCGCGGGTCTGCAGGGCCAGCCGGTACGCGGGCGCGCCGTCGGCGTCGACCGACACCCCGACCAGGCGGCCGGGCATCTGGCGCTGCAGTCCCTCGCGTACGGACATGTAGGCGGCGTGCGGACCGCCGAAGCCGAACGGCACGCCGAACCGCTGGGAGGAGCCGACGGCGATGTCGGCGCCGAGTTCGCCCGGCGCGGCCACGAGCGTGAGCGCCAGCAGGTCGGCGGCGGCCACGACGAGCGCGCCGGCCTCGTGCGCCCGCTCGGCCACGGCCCGGAAGTCGCGCAGCCGCCCGGACGCGCCGGGGTACTGGACGAGCACGCCGAAGCATTCGGGCAGGTCACCGGTCAGGTCGCTCTCGACGAGCGTGATGCCGAGCGGTTCGGCGCGGGTGGCCAGCACCGCCTTGGTCTGCGGCAGCGCGTCGGCGTCGACCACGAACACGGGGCTCTTGACCTTGCCGGCGCGGCGGGCCAGCGTCATGGCCTCGGCCGCCGCGGTGGCCTCGTCGAGCAGGGACGCGCCGGCGACGGGCAGGGCGGTGAGGTCGGAGACGACGGTCTGGAAGTTCAGCAGCGCCTCCAGCCGGCCCTGGGAGATCTCCGGCTGGTACGGGGTGTAGGCGGTGTACCAGCCCGGGTTCTCCAGGAGGTTGCGGCGGATGACGGCGGGCGTGACGGTGTCGTGGTAGCCCAGGCCGATCATCGAGGTGAGCACCTGGTTGCGGCCGGCCAGAGCGCGGAGCTCGGCGATGGCCTCGGCCTCGCTCGCGGCGGGCGGCAGGTCGAGCCGGTCCTTGATCCTGATGGCCTCGGGCACGGCCACCGCCACGAGGTCCGAGACCGACTCGAACCCGACGGTCTGGAGCATGCGCTGCTGCTCCGCGGCCGAGGGCCCGATGTGCCGGCTGGCGAACGGCGGTGCTGACAGGTCGGTCATGGAGACGCCTCCCGAGGCTGTGGAGACCGGCGCTGGGCGCGGGCTTATGCCGGATCTCCCCCTCTGTCATGACGACCTGAGAGCTTCACCCGCACAGGGCTTGCACCGTCGGTGAAGTACGCCTGGCGGGCGCACCTGCTTTCCAGAGTTGCCTCACCCGAGCGGTACGGGCGCCTGAGAGATTCCGGGGAGGGTTGCTCCTTCGGCGCCCCGGTCGTGCCGGGGTCTCTCCCGCACGGGGTCGTCAGCATGTCCTAGATTACAGCCTCGACCCGGATTGGGGTGTTACGGGGCGGTCAACCGGTGCGGCGCGCGCGACGGCGCCGGGCCAGTTCGTCAGCGGGATGGTCGGCCGGGACGTCGTCCGCGACCGCCGCCCGTTCCCCCGGCAGCTCCGCGAGGGATCCTTCGACCTCGCGCCAGACCCGGCCGAGCGCGATGCCGAACACGCCCTGCCCGCCCTGGAGAAGATCGATGACCTCGTCGGCCGAGGTGCACTCGTAGACGCTGACGCCGTCGCTCATCAGCGTGATCTGCGCGAGGTCGGCGACCCCGCGGTCGCGCAGATGCTGGACGGCGGTACGGATCTGCTGGAGGGAGACTCCGGTGTCGAGGAGCCGTTTGACGACTTTCAGGACCAGGATGTCGCGGAAGCTGTAGAGGCGCTGGGAGCCGGAGCCCTGTGCGGCTCTTATCGTGGGCTCCACCAGGCCGGTGCGCGCCCAGTAGTCCAGCTGCCTGTAGGTGATGCCGGCCGCCGCGCAGGCCGTGGGCCCGCGGTATCCGATGTCGTCCGGCAGCGTGGCAGGCTTCTCGTCGAAGAGCAGTCCCTGCTCTCCGGCACGCTGCCGCGCACTCTCGCGCCGCACCGGATCTTCCTGGCCGGCCGTCTTTCCCTCGCCGCTGCTGACCGCCACGCGGACCTCCGGCTTTCTCTCATCCCGTGGCCTCATCTGGGGGTTCGTAAAAGGTCGACCACGGGTTTCACTTGCACCGTAGGACTGTGACCATGCTCAGTCAACGATCCGGCTCGGCGCGTCGTGAAGCGTAAATGCACTGAAATACCTACCCCGCCCGGCCGAAGTCCTCAGGTGAGATCGTGTCAAGGAACTCCCTGAACTTCTCCACCTCGTCCTCCTGGTCATCGGGGATGATCACCCCGGCCTCCTGGACCACCTCCTCGCTGGCGAAGATGCGGGCGCCGGTGCGCAGCGCCAGCGCGATCGAGTCGGAAGGACGCGCGCTCACCTCTACGCCGTTGGAGAACACCAGGTCGGCGAAGAAGATGCCGTCACGCAGGGCGACGATGTTGACGGCGCGCAGGCCCACGCCCAGCGCGCTCAGCACGTCGCGGAACAGGTCATGGGTGAGCGGCCGGGGCGGCGGCTCGTCGGCCTGGGCCAGCGCTATGGCCGTCGCTTCGGTCATGCCGATCCAGATGGGCAAGAACCGGTCCCCGTGTGCCTCCTTGAGCAGAACGATCGGCTGATTGGTGGGCATCTCTACCCGGACGCCCACGACCTCCATCTGCAACACGGGCTGCTCCATATTCGACTGGCCGGTGGCCCGGCTCAGGTCATCGCTGGTCCGCTTCTGCATTTCAACGTAACACCCGCCGGGCCCTGAATGTCCCGCAGGCCGCTCATCGGCCCAGAACCCCGCGAACCCCCGTACGGAGCAGCGCGGCATGCAGATCGAGCAGCAGCGCGGACAGCTCTCTGGCCGCCTCGTCGGCCTCGCCGATGGCGCCGGGTTTGCGGCGTTTGAGGATCGGGGCGACCGTCTGCTCCACCAGACCGGCCTCCCGCTCCGCCGCCGCCTTGACCGCGCGCAGGTGACGGGCGTGCAGGCCGAACCTGGCCAGCCCGCCCACGGCCCGGGCGATCTTCAGCGCCTCCTCGTCGTAGCGCCGGACCACCGGCGCCAGCAGACCGTAGTCCTCCAGCTCGGTGAGCGTCTCCTCGTCGAGCCCGGCGGCCTCCAGCAACTCGGCGCGGGTGAGCCTGACCTCCTGCGTCTCCTGCAGCGCGCGGGGACGGCCGAAGTTCTCGGCCATCTTGTCCTTGATGACGCGCAGCGGCAGGTAGTGGTCGCGCTGCTCGGTCAGGATGTAGCGGAGCTGCTCGACGTGCAGGTGAGTGAACTTGCGGAAGCCGGACGGGGTGCGCTCGGGCTCGATCAGCCCTTCGCCCTCCAGAAACCGGATCTTGGAGATGGTGACGTCGGGGAACTCGCCCTGCAGCAGGGCGAGCACCTCCCCGATGCTCATGTGCGAGCGTGCCGCCTGTGAGCTCATGCGCCGGCGGTGGTCCGCATCAGGAACAGCAGCCGGAACTTGCCGATCTGCACCTCGTCGCCGGAGTGGAGCGGAACCTCCTCGATCCGCTCGCGGTTGACGTAGGTGCCGTTGAGGCTGCCCACGTCGCGCACGGAGAACTGGCCCCCGCGGTGGCGGTAGAACTCGACGTGACGGCGCGAGACCGTGATGTCGTCGAGGAAGATGTCGCTCTCCGGATGACGACCCGTGGTGGTGAGGTCCTTGTCGAGCCGGAAGCGGCTGCCCTGGTTGGGCCCCCGGGTGACCGTGAGCAGCGCCGCGCCGGGCGGGAGCTGCTCGACCAGAGCCCGCTCCGCCAGCAGCATGTCGCCGGTCTCAGCCTCGTACGCCTCTATTCCCGCGACGGAGATCGTCGATGTGGTGTCCCCGGAGACCTCGGGTCTGGTCAGCTGGGTCCCACAACGGGAACAGAAACGGGCATCCTCGGGGTTGGCATGCCCGCACTGCGTGCAGTAGACGCTCGGCATCGATCGGCTCGGCCTCCTACCGCGAAGTCGCGGCAACGTGCTCGGGGCGCGCCTCGCTTCGCTCTTCACGTTTTTGCGAATGCCGCAACTTACGCTGATCAGCGGCAAAGGTCAAGGCGGGGCGCTGGATGACAGGTTTGGACGCTGACAAAGTTACAACCGTCCCCACCTGAAGGTCCATGCCGCCGCGCGTCTTAACATTACGATCTTGCGGTCCTTCCCGACAAATCGAGGACAGAACGCGGCGCCGCGTGGATCATGTCGCCTCCTCCACCACCCGGGCCCAGCGTTCCAGCAGGATCTGCGCGGTGTCGACATCGGCGGCCTCCGCCCACAGATCGGTCATCGGTTCGGTGGCGGCGGGCAGGATGAGCACCCAGCTGCCGTCGTCGCCGACGACGCGCACCCCGTCGGTGGTGTCGATCCGGTAGCCGTCGGGGCTGGACTCGGCCGCCTCGATGACCGAGCGCATCACCGCTCCCTTGGCCGCCCACTGCGTCGGGATCGTCCGTTTGAGCAGCCGCGCCTCGGGGATCCTGGCGTCGATCTGGCTGAGCGAGAGCCGGGTGCGGGCCACCAGCCCGAGCAGCCGCATGAAGGCGGCCAGCCCGTCGATCGCGGCGCTGAACTCGGGCACCACGAACCCGCCCCGCCCGTCACCCGCGAAGATCATGCCGGGGTCGGCGGCGGCCGAGGTGAGCGCGTCGACGGCGGTCGCGGTCCAGCGGACCTGCACGCCGTGGAAGCGGCACACCTGCTCGGCGACCCGGGTGGTGGTGACGGGCAGCGCCACCTGGCCGCCGCGGCGCTCGGCGGCCACCAGGTCGAGGACGACCAGCAGGGCCCGTTCCTCGCTGATGAGCTGGCCCTGTTCGTCCACCAGCGCGATCCGCTCCCCCACCGGGTCGAACCGGACCCCGAAGGCCGCCCGTGAGGAGCTGACGAGCTCCGACAGCCGCTGCAGGTCGCGGCGGCGCTCGGCGATGGTCTCGGTGGGCGACAGGTCGTCCAGCACGGCGTTGACGGTGAGCACCTCGATGCCGGCCCGGCCGAGCAGCCTGGGCAGCACCAGCGACGAGGTGCCGCCCGCGCAGTCGGCCACCACCTTCATCCCGCGCACGCCGGTCATGTCGATCCGGCGCAGCAGCTCGTGGGTGTAGTCCTCGACCGCCCTGGCCGGGAAGGTGAGCTCGGCGATCTCGCCGGGGAAGGCGCGGCGGAACTCCTGGCGGGAGAAGACGCGTTCCAGCTTGCGCTGGGCGCCGGGCGACAGGTCGGCGCCGCCGTCGTCCATGATGACGATGTCCACGCTCTGCGGGTCTCCCGCGGTGGTGCGCAGCGTGATGCCGCCGGCCGCGGTGGACCTGGAGGTGTGGAAGCGCGCCACCGGCAGCGGCGCGGCCTCCAGGTCGTGCACGTTGATCGCGCTGGCGTTGAGCGCGCCGATCACGGCCCGTTTGAACGCCCGGGCGACCAGCGAGGCGTCGCGCGAGATGACGACGTGCTCGCCCTTCTTGAGCGTGGTGGCGTAGGCGCTGGCCAGCCGGACGCACAGCTCGGGCGTGATCTCGACGTTGACCAGCCCGCTCACGCCGCGCGGGCCGAACAGCCCGCGCTGGCCGCGCGACTCCCAGATCACGCTGGTGTTGACGACCGCGCCGGCCTCGATGGTCTTGAACGGGTAGATCTTGACCCCGCTGGAGACGTACGCCTCCGCCTCGATGACGCACTCGTCACCGATGATCGCGTTCTCCTCGATGCGGGCCCCGCTCATCACGTCGGTGGACTTGCCGATCACGCAGCCGCGCAGGTGGGTGCCGGGGCCGAGGTAGACGTTGTCGTGCACGATCGCGCGGTGCAGGAAGGCGCCCTCGCGCACCACCGCGTTGTTGCCGAGCACCGTGTACTCGCGCAGCTCGGCGCCGGCCTCCACCTTGGCGTACTCGCCGATGAACAGCGGCCCCTTGAGCACCGCGTCGGGCTCGACCGACGCCGAGCCCGCCACCCACACGCCCGGCGACACCTCGAAGCCGCCGATGTCCAGGCTCACCTTGCCGGACAGGGCGTCGGCCTGGGCCTTGAGATAGCTGTCGTGGGTGCCGACGTCCTCCCAGTAGCCCTCGGCCACGTAGCCGTAGATGGGGGCGCCGCGCTCCAGCAGCCGCGGGAAGACGTCGGCCGACCAGTCGGCGGGCTCGCCGCCGGGGACGTCGCCCAGCACCTCGGGCTCCATCACGTAGACGCCGGTGTTGACCGTGTCGGAGAAGACCTGGCCCCAGGTGGGCTTCTCCAGGAAGCGCTGCACCCGCCCGGCCTCGTCGACGATGACGATGCCGAACTCCAGCGGGTTCGGCACCCGTTTGAGGCCGATCGTGACGAGCGCCCCGGTGTCGCGGTGGAAGCGGATCATGTCGGTCAGGTCGATGTCGGTGAGCGCGTCACCGGAGATGACCAGGAACCGGTCGTCGCGCAGCCGGGCTGCGGCGTTCTTGACGCTGCCCGCGGTGCCCAGGGGCACGTCCTCGGTCGCGTACTGCAGGCGCATGCCGAGCTCGTCGCCGTCGCCGAAGTAGTTGCGCACCAGCGCGGCCAGGAACTGCACCGTGACCACGGTCTCGGTGATGCCGTGCCGTTTGAGCAGGCGCAGCACGTGTTCCATGATCGGACGGTTGACCACGGGAAGCAGGGGTTTGGGTTGGTTGGCCGTCATCGGCCGCAACCGGGTGCCTTCGCCGCCCGCCATGACAACCGCCTTCACCGCTCACTCCTTCGTGGTCGCGGTCACGAGCCTGCGTACCTGCACCACGTACAACACGCCCGCCCACCAATACAGCCCCGTTCCCCACAGCGCGAACGCCCACCCGACGACGCGGGCTATTTCGGCATACCACCCCGGGTGGGAGGCGAGGAAGAGCAGAGGGAAGGCGTACATGAGGTTGAACATGGCGGCCTTGCCCAGAAAATGCACCTGAAGTGCACGGTAGCCATGCTTGCGGAGGACGGGGAAGGAACAGAGGACGAACAGCTCCCTGGCCAGGATCACCACGACCAGCCACCAGGGGATGATCTCCCGCACCAGCAGCGCCAGGATCGTCGCGAACACGTACAGCTTGTCCGCGGCCGGGTCGATCAGCCGCCCGAGACGGCTGGTCTGGTTGAACGCCCGAGCGATCTTCCCGTCGAGCCAGTCGGTGAACCCGGCCACCGCCAGCACCGCCAGGGCCCACCCGTCCGCCCGCGGCCCGAGGATCAGCCACAGGAAGACGGGCACGCCAAGGAGGCGCAGGAAGCTCAGCAGGTTCGGAACCGTCCAGATCCGGTCCTCGGCGGAAGTGTCACTCACGCCCCAGACCCTACTGCGCGAACGTGCAGCCCAGCGGGGCCGCATCCGGCCAACGGGCCCCGTCAGGCGCGGACGAAGGCGTGCGTGCGGCCGATCTCCGCGAACCCGAGGCGGGCGTAGAACTCCCTGGGCCAGTCGGCGGCGTCGGCCACCAGGAACACCAGCCCGGCCTGCGAGGTCGCCTCGGCCAGCAGCGAGAGCATCAGCGCGCGGGCGTGACCCCTGCCCCGGTGGCGCACGGCGGTCACCAGCTCCTCGATCTGCGCCACGCCGTCGTGCACGTACAGGTCGGCGCGGGCCGCGAGGTCGCCGCCGTCAGCGCGCACGCCGCGGAACCCGACCCGGTCGGCGCCGGCCAGGCGGGCCTCCGACCGCCGGGCGAGCTGCTCGATCGCCTCGTCGCCGACGTCGGGGAGCGCCTCGCGCCAGGCCGCCCGCAGCTCGGGCAGCAGCGTCTCCAGCGAGAGCTCCTCAGCGTGCGGGACGCGGGGCGGGTCGCCGCGGAAGACCATGAGCACGTTCTCCTCGTGCTGGTAGCCCGCCGCCGCGAACGCGGGCGCGAACGCCCGGCCCAGCCCGTCGTCGTCCACGCACACCATGCGGTGGCCGCGCTCCCCCAGCACCTCCTCCGCCGCGCCGAGCACGGCCCCGGGGTCCTCGCCGGACCACACGAGGAGCTTGTTGTCGTCGTACGAGGCCGCGTAGCGATCGTCGAGCACCGCGAACCCGCCGGGCACCGGCACCACCCGGGGCGCCCGCCGCCGGGCGAAGCCGCGCAGGAACTCCAGCACGACAGCCGGCTCCCGCCCCGGACGGGCGTGGCCGGCCGGAACGGGGCCGGCCGGGATGGGGCCGGCCGGGATGGGGGCGGAGGGCGTGGTCATCGGTCAGGCCCCCCGCGGGCGGCCGTGACGAAGGCGGCCATCAGCGCGGGGTCCTTGACGCCGGGCGCGGTCTCGACGCCGCTGGAGACGTCGACCCCCCACGGGCGGGCGGCGGCCACGGCCTCGGCGACGTTGCCGGGCGCCAGGCCGCCCGCGAGCAGCCACCGCCCGGTGGGGCGGCCGCGCACGGCCGACCAGTCCCACGGCTCGCCGGAGCCGGCCCGGGGCGCGTCGACGATGAGCAGGCTCTCGTCGTAGGCGCCGCACCGCAGGTCGGCCCGCGCGTCGACGGCCCTGATCAGGGTGCGGCCGAGGTCCTTGAGCGCGGTGAAGTCGGCGTGCGGGTGGTGGCCGTGGAGCTGGATCGCCCGCACGCCGGCCGCGAGCGCCGCGTCCCGCACCTCGGCCGGGTCCTCGCCGCGGAAGACGCCCACGGTCAGCACCTCGGGCGGCACCAGGGACGCCAGCTCGGCGGCCCGCTCGGGCGTGATCCGGCGCGAGCTGCTGGTCAGCACGAATCCGACGGCGTCGGCGCCGGCCTCGACGGCGGCGGCCACGTGGCCGGGGTCGGTCAGGCCGCAGATCTTCACGTACACAGGAACGAGGCTAGCGGCGGCGGGACGCGCCTGGCGACCACGACCAGATGAGCAGCGCGGTGCTGAGCCCGGCCATGACGATGCCGTTGGGCAGGTGCGCGCCGAGCAGCTCCCAGGTGAAGTGCTGGCCCATCCCGGCGGCGAACAGCACGAGACTGGCCAGGGCGGGCCAGCCGGCGCCGCGGCCGGGACGCCACACGAGCACGGCGAGGACGAGCTGCAGCAGGCCGGCGAGGTGGATCAGCATCCCGGCCATCACGTGGGCCTCGGCCATCGCCCCGTCGGTGGCGACCGACTGGCCGGCGAGCGAGCCCGCCACCACGAGACCGGCGGCCTGAGCGATGATCGCGAGCCGGAGCGCGTACAGCAGGACGCTGTTGACCGGCGGGGCGGGGGTCTCGGCGGGCGGGCGCCGGAAGAGGTCGGTGTCGGACATGGTCATGGTCCTTTCGATCGAGGACCCCAGGATGCGCGCCGGACCCGCCCGCGGTCGTCAGCCTGCCGGGCTACCCGGTGCTCCGCCGCGCGGCTGACGCACCGGGCGGAAGGACGCGTCGACGAGGCCGCTGCGGTGCGCGACCACGGCCGCCTGGATGCGGTTGCGCAGCCCGAGCTTGTCCATGGCGGCGGCGATGTGGGTCTTCACGGTCGTGACGCCGACGTGCAGCTCCTCGGCGATCTCGGCGTTGGACAGCCCGGTGCCCACCAGGGCGAGCACGTCGATCTCGCGCTCGGTGAGCCCGCGCGGGGCGCCCGCGGAGCTCTCCTCGGCGTCGAGGAAGCGTTCGACGACGCGGCGCAGCACGGACGGCGCGAGGAGCTGCTCGCCGGCGTGGGCGCGGCGGATGGCGTCGATCATGCGTTCCGGCTCGTCGTCCTTGACCAGGAAGCCGACGGCGCCGGCGCGCAGCGCGGCGTAGACGTTGGCGTCCTCGGCGAAGGTGGTGAGCACCACGATGCGGGTGGAGGGGCGGGCCGCGAGCACCCTCTTGATCGCCTCCAGCCCGTCGACCCTGGGCATGCGCAGGTCCATGAGGATGACGTCGGGCAGGTGGCGCTCGGCCAGCCGGACGGCCTCGGCGCCGTCGTCGGCCTCGCCGACCACCTCCATGTCGCTGTTGGCCTGCAGCAGCATCCGCACGCCCGCGCGCACGAGCACCTGGTCGTCGGCGATGAGGACGCGGATCATGAGACGCTCCTGGGCGCCGGCAGGCTGGCGGCGAGCAGCCAGCCGCCTTCCTCGTCCGGCCCGGCGCTGAGGGTGCCGCCGAGCGCGCGGACCCGTTCCCGCATCCCGGCCAGGCCGCGCCCGGAGGACGGCAGGCGCTCGATCGTGGTGGGCGGGCGGCCGTTGCGGATCTCCACGCCGACGCCGTCGCGGTCGGCGCTGACCCGGACGTGGACCTTGGTGCCGGGTCCCGCGTGTTTGAGCACGTTCGTGAGTCCTTCCTGGACGATGCGCGCCGCCGAGGTGCGGGCCACGAGCGGGGCGTGGTCGGTCCCGGGGTCGAGTTCGAGGTCGACCGCGAGGCCGGCGGCCGCCATCCGCTCGGCGGACTCGCGGATCACGTCGTTGGGGTCGGCGAGCAGGTTGGACTGCCGGTCGGGGTCGCGCAGCAGGTCGATCAGGCCGCGCAGGTCCTCCAGCACCTGGTGGCCGGTCTCGCGGATGTCGGTCAGCGCGTCGGCGACCGGGCCGTCGGGGGCGGTGTAGCGGGCGGCGCTGGCCCGCAGCACCATCGCGCCGACGTGGTGGGCGACGATGTCGTGCACGTCGCGGGCGATGCGCTCGCGTTCGGCGAGCTGGGCGGCGCGCATCTGGGCGACGGTGAGCCGGGTGGACTCGCGCGCGCGCAGCCGCTCGGCCGCGGCGGCGGCCTGCCTGACGCCCAGGTAGCGGCCGATCGCGACCGGGGTGACGACGAGCGCGCAGACGATGGCGGCGCGGAAGACGGTGGGCTCGCTGTCCGGGCCGACGACGGCGACCGCGGCCAGCAGGCAGGTGGCCAGGTAGGCGCTGGCCGTCCACACCCAGGAGGCGACCCGCATGGCGAACACGCCGAGCGCGATGAGGACCAGCACCAGGCTGGCGTTGACCACCTGCGGCAGGTAGGTGTCGGCGGCGACGAGCAGCACGCCTTGGAACAGGAAGACGAGCCCGGGCAGCCGCCTGGCCACGCCGAGCGACAGCCCGGCGGCGACGGCCAGGACGCCGGTCACCCAGGCGGGCTGGGCCCCGGAGTGCCAGCTCGTCCAGGTGCTCAGCATGGTGTGGGCCAGCCCGCCGGCGGCGAGCAGCACGTCGGGCGTGACGTCGCGGTGCTCCAGCTCGCCCACCGAGCCGCGCAGGTAGCCGCCGACCACGACGGGGAGGACGGCGATGCCCACGCAGTAGAGGCCGCTCTCCAGGGTGAAGGCCAGGCCGGGGTCGGCCAGGTTGACCGCGGTGGCGGCCGCGGCCGCCGCCATGGCCACGCCGGTCGCGCGGGCGCGTTCCCGATAGGCGGTGAACCCCACCGCGACCAGCAGCAGCATCTGGGCGGTGTTGGAGCTGTAGGCGGCCATCTGGTCGGTGACGACGAGGGCGCCCGCGAGCCACAGCGCGGTCGCGAGCGGCCACCGCCGCACGAACCCGAGCGGCGCGCCGACCAGCAACGCCAGCGGGACGACCGTGTAGGACGGCGGAAGCTCCCCCTTCAGCGCCTGCCCGGACATCAGCAGGTCCAGGCTGACGCCCGCGGCGGCAAGGAGCAGGTCGAACGGCGCACCGCGCCAACGCCAACTCATGCCACCAAGGTATCCAGCCGGACCTCGTGGACAGTCCTCCCGGCGGAGGATGGCCCCTCCTCCAACTGGCCGGATCTCCGTCCCTTCGGGGGAGACGACAACTCGATCTTCGCCTCTACGGTCGAGCCATGGCCAACGACACCTCGCTCTTCCTGGGCCAGTTCCTGCGCTCACCTGGCACGATCGGGGCGCTGGCGCCGAGCTCGCAGCGGCTCGCCGCCGCGGTCTGCGCGCCGGTGCCCGAGCGCGGCGAGCCGACCGTGGTGGAGCTGGGGCCGGGGACGGGCCCGTTCACCGCGGAGATCCAGCGCAGGCTGGCCGGCCGCGGCCATCACCTGGCGGTGGAGCTCAACCAGGCGATGGCGGCGCTGCTGGCCGAGCGGTTCCCGGCCGTGGACGTGGTGAACGGGGACGCCGCCCGGCTGCCGGAGCTGCTGGCCGAGCGCGGCCTGGGGCAGGCGGACGTGGTGGTCAGCGGGCTGCCGTGGGCGGCCTTCCCCCAGCAGTCGCAGCTGTCGCTGATGGGCGCGGTGACGTCGGTGATGAGCCACGCCGGCGCGTTCACCACCTTCTCGTACGTGCACGCGATCCCGCTGAGCCGGGCTCGGCGCTTCCGGGCGCTGCTGGCCGAGCGGTTCGAGGAGGTGGTGGCCGGGCGGACGGTGTGGCGCAACGCGCCGCCGGCGTTCGTCTTCCACGCGCGCAGGCCTCGCCCGCGAACAGAGCTTCCTTCTACTATGGCGTGATGGATTTCACTCTTCCCGAGAGCGCGCTCGCGGTGCGGCAGGGCGTCGCCGACATCTGCTCCCGCTACGACCTGGACTACTGGCAGCGGTGCGAGAGCGAGAAGCGCTGGCCCGAGGAAGTGTGGGAGGAGCTGGGCAAGGGCGGCTGGCTGGGCCTGGCGGTGCCGGAGCGGTTCGGCGGCGGCGGGCAGGGGCTGCTGGAGCTGGCCGTGGCGACGGAGACCATCTCGGCGTCGGGGGCGGCGGGCGGATCGGCTTTCACGTACGTGCTCACGCCCGGGTTCGGGGCGATGACCCTGACCCGCCACGGCAGTGGGTGGCAGCAGGACGAGCTGCTGCCGCGGCTGGCCACCGGGGAGATCGAGACGTGCTTCGCGCTGACCGAGCCGGACGCGGGCTCCAACGCGCTGGCGATCTCCACGTCCGCGCGCCGTGACGGCGACGCGTTCGTGCTGAACGGGCAGAAGATCTGGATCACCGGCGTGCAGCGGGCCACCTGGATGCTGCTGGTCACCCGGACCGTCCCGGCGGCCGAGGCCAGGCCGCGCAGCCACGGGCTGACCGTCTTCCTGGTGAACGTGCCGGACGCGGTCGCCACCGGGCGGCTGTCGTTCCAGCCGATCCCGAAGATGGGCGCCAACACGACGCCGTCGAACATGGTGTTCATCGACGACCTGCGGGTGCCGGCCGCGAACGTGGTCGGCGAGGTCGACCAGGGCGCGGCGGTGCTGTGGGACATCCTCAACCCCGAGCGCATCCTGCTGGCCGCCTCCGCGCTGGGCGGCGCCGAGGTGGCGCTGCGGGTCGCGGTGCAGTACGCCAAGGAGCGCGAGGTGTTCGGCCGGCCGATCGGCGCCAACCAGGCGATTGCGTTCCCGCTCGCCCAGGTCAAGGCGAAGATCGAGCTGGCCAGGCTGATGTTGTACAAGGCGGCCTGGTCGTTCGACCAGCAGCTGCCATGTGGCACCGAGGCCAACATCGCCAAGCTGACCGCCTCCCAGGCCGCCTGGGAGGCCGCCGACGCCGCCTTCCAGACGCACGGCGGCATGGCGTACTCGCTGGAGTACCCGGTGGCCCGCCTGCTCGCCGACGCCCGGATCGGGAAGGTGGCACCCGTGACCGAGGAGCTTCTGCTCAACTACCTCGCGACGCAGGTGCTCGGCCTCCCTCGCGGCTTCTGACCGCCCCCCGGCCGTGACCCGGCGGCGGGCCGCTGCTTCGTCCCCCGAGGCTGCGTTCTCGGCCCCGGCGGACAGGCCCGCCGTGTGGGTCTGGCCATGCGTTCCATGACTGTGCGCCTACCCGGGTCACGACGGCGAAACCCCTCACGTCACGAGAAGCGGGGCGGGCGCTTCTCGCGCAGCGCCCGCACGCCCTCGGCCACGTCGGGTCCGGTGAAACCGAGGAACTCCATGGCCAGCGAGGCGTCGAAGGCGGGCCCCGCCAGGCGCAGCCAGTTGTTGAGCGCGTACTTGGTGAGCCGGATGGCCTCCTGCGAGCCCGCGGCGAGCTTGACCGCGATCTCCAGGGCGGTGTCGTGCACGGCGTCGTCGTCGACGCAGAGGCTGACCAGGCCCATCCGCTCGGCCTGCTCGCCGGTGACCGGCTCGCAGAGCAGCAGATGGTACTTGGCCTTGGCCATGCCGCACAGCAGCGGCCAGATGATGGCGGCGTGGTCGCCGGCGGCGACGCCGAGGCGGGTGTGGCCGTCGATGATGCGGGCGGTGCGGCCGGCCACGGAGACGTCGGCGAGCAGGGCGACGGCCAGCCCGGCGCCGACGGCGGGCCCCTGGATGGCCGACACGACCGGCTTGGCGCAGTTGAGCACGTTGTAGACGATGTCGCGGGCCTCGGCGAAGACGCGCAGCCGGGTGTCGTGGTCGCGCGTCATCTCCTCGATCATGGACAGGTCGCCGCCGGCGGAGAACGCCTCGCCCTCCCCCCGGATGAGCACGGCCCTGACGGAGTCGTCGCGGTCGGCGTCGCGCCAGATCTCGGCCAGCTCGCGGTGGCCGGTCCGGTCGACGGCGTTGAGCCGGCGCGGCTCGCTGATGGTGATGCGCAGCACGCCCTCGGCGGGGGTGTCGAGCTTGAGCCGCTCGTAGGTCACAGCGCCTCCTTCAGCCGGGCGGCGACGTGGTCGCGGGCCTCGGCCGCCTGGTCGAACAGGCGGGGCAGGACGAAGAAGCTGTGGACCGCGCCGTCGAAGCGGCGCAGGTCGACCGGCACCCCCTCCTCGGCCAGCCGGGCGGCGTAGCGTTCGCCCTCGTCGCGCAGCACGTCGCACTCGGCGGTCAGCACGGTGGCGGGCGGCAGCCCGGCGGCGGAGGCCAGCCGCGCCGGCGACAGGCGCGGGTCGTCGGGGTCGGCTCCGGCGGCGTACCGGTCCAGGAACCAGGCCATCTCGGCGGCGTCCAGGCCGTAGCCGCGGGCGAACTCGCGGTAGCTCGGGGTGTCCATGCGCGCGTCGAGCACCGGGTAGATCAGCACCTGGTGGACCAGGCGGAGCCCGGCGTCGCGCGCCTGCCAGGCGACCACCGCGGCGAGGTTGCCGCCGGCGCTGTCGCCCATCACCGCGACCTTGCCGTCGCACTGGTAGAACGCGGGCCGGGCGAAGACGTCGCGCACGACGGTCCAGGCGTCGTCGGCGGCGGCCGGGAAGGGGTGCTCGGGGGCGAGCCGGTAGTCGACCGAGACGACCACCGCGCCGGTGCGGATGGCCAGGTCGCGGCCGAGCGCGTCGTTGCGCCTGACGCTGCCGAAGACGAAGCCGCCGCCGTGGAAGTAGACGACGACGGGCAGCGGGCCGTCGCCGCGGTCGGCGCGGTAGATGCGGATCGGCACGCCCTCGGCCGTCTCGTCGCGGACGGAGGGCAGCTGCGTGAGCGGCCCGCGCTGGGAGGCGAGACCGTCGACGGCGCGCATCTCGCGGATCCGCTCCAGGTCGAGCGCGGCCGGGTCGACGCCCAGGTCCGACGGGTAGGCGGCGACGTACGCGCGTGCCTGGGGGTGCAGCGACATGATCGAAGCCTAGCGGGCCGCCTCGACGAGCGCATCGAACAATCCGCCACCCGTCCCGCCGCCGGTCCCGCCGCCGGTCCCGCCGCCCGTCTCGCGCTCAGGATGCCACTGCACGCCCACGCCGAACCGGTGGCCCTGCAGCTCGATGCCCTCCACGATCTGGTCGTCGGCCCAGGCCACGGCGAGCAGCCCGGCGCCGAGGCGGCGCACCGACTGGGTGTGCGGGGCGACGGCCTCGACGCGGTCGCCGACGGCCTTGCCCAGCTTGCTCGACACGCTCACCTGGATGCGGTGCGGCACGCCCGGCTCGTTGTGCCGCTCGTTCTCCAGCATCTCGGGCAGCCACGGGATGAGGCTGCCGCCCTGGGCGACGTTGAGCACGTGCATGCCGCGGGCGATGCCCAGCACGGGCAGGTCGGCCTGCACGGCGGCGCGGGCCAGGGCCAGCTCGAACCGGTCGCGGTGCGGCTGCGGCTCGCCGGCGCGCGGGTCCTGCTCGTCACCGTACGTGGCCGCGCCCACCTCGGTGCCGCCGGTCAGCACGATGCCGCTCAGCCCGCGCACGTAGTCGGCGATGGCGTGCCCGTTGATCGGCGGCAGGACGACAGGGGCGCCGCCGGCCCGCTCGATCGCTCTGGCGTACGAGGGCGGGGAGAGCACGGCCTCCCGCACGTAGTCATCCCATCGGGCGGCTTCGAAGTAGGCGCTGACGCCTATCAGCGGTCGGGACATCACATCTCCAGGGGAGCGTCGTGCGGGGGTGGCCTGGCGCGCAGGCGCATGCCCCATCATGGCGCACTCCATTTCGGTTATGTCGCTTGTCCCACAAGTCTCCTGGGGCCCGGCCGTCCGGAACCCCCCGCCGAGGTCGCGGGAGGGGTGGGGAGGCGGGGGCCGGGCGGCCGGAGCAGCGCGCAGACCACCCAGATCCCGAAATTTCCCGCTAAATACGAATATGATTTGTCTTCACATTCCATGTCCGGACAAGCAGTTCCACTGAATGCGGATAATCATAACCCCATTACTGATAGTTCAGATCTGCACCTCATCGGGCGAATAGGTTGTGAGGCCACGGAGGCGGTGTAAGACTGGATTTCGAGCGCTCGGTCGTGCCGGGGCAGGCTGGACGCTCATCACCCGGAGCCGCCAGGGAGGTGGGACGAGACGACCGGAATGGTTTTCCGGTCAATAGGACGGGTTGGGTATATGTCATTGAATCCGCGCCTGGTCAAGGAGAGCTTCTCCATCATCGAGCCGGTGGCCGACAAGGCGGCCGCCTACTTCTACGGCAGGCTGTTCGCGGAGAACCCGCACCTGCGCGGGATGTTCCCGCCGGCCATGGACGTGCAGCGCGACCGCCTCTTCAGCGCGCTGACCCGCATCGCGTGGAGCGTCGACAGCCCGGAGAGCATGCGCTCGTTCCTGGGCCGGCTGGGCCGGGACCACCGCAAGTACGGCGTCGTCGCCGAGCACTACACCGCCATCGGCAGCGCCCTGCTCGCCACCGTCAGGTGCTTCGCCGCCGACAGCTGGAACCCCGAGGTCGAGGCGGCTTGGGTGTCGGCCTACACGGCCGCCGCCAACCTGATGATCGAGGCGGCCGAGGCCGACGCCGGCGTCTCCCCCGCCTGGTGGCTCGCGCAGGTGGTCGACCACGAGCGCCGCCACGACGACATCGCGGTCCTCACCCTGCGCCCCGCGCAGCGGCTGCCGTACAAGCCCGGCCAGTACGTCAGCGTGCAGACCGCGCGCTGGCCGAGGGTGTGGCGGACCTACTCGATCGCGAACGCGCCGCGTCCGGACAACACGATCCGGCTGCACGTGCGCTCGGTGCCCGGCGGCTGGGTGTCCACCACCCTCATCCGCGACACGCGCATCGGCGACACGGTCATGCTGGGACCGCCGATGGGCACCATGACCGCGCCGGAGCCCGGCGTCAGGGACCTGCTCTTCGTGGCCGGCGGCACCGGGCTGGCGCCGCTCAAGGCGATCGTCGAGCAGGTGATCGCCTCCGGCCGCCGCCCCACCATGCACCTGCTCTACGGCGCGCGCACCTCGGCCGAGCTGTACGACCTGCCCGACCTGATCCGGCTGGAGTCCTCGTTCCCCTGGCTGCGGGTGCTGCCCGTGGTGTCGGACCAGCCCGGCTACGAGGGGATGCGCGGCCGCCTGCCGGACGTGACGCGCCGCTTCCACTCCTGGAGCGAGCACGAGGTGTACGTGTGCGGCCCGCCCTCGATGGTCACCGAGACCGTGCGCAACCTGCGGGCCGAAGGGGTGCCGCCGGCGCGCATCCACCGGGACCTGGCGCCCGGCGAGATCTGATCACCGGAAGGCGGCCGCGGTCTCCTCGTCGGCGGGCCAGAACGTCTCGATGGCCAGCTCCGAGGCCGTCACCTCGACGGGCGTGCCGAAGGTGGCGATCGTGGTGAACATGGACAGCACGCGGTCGCCGTGCCTGATCCGCAGCGGCAGCAGGATGTCGCCGGGGCCGGGCACGTGCGCCACGTTCAGGTCCACGCCCGGATACCGGTAGCCCGCCAGCTCGTCGTGCAGCTCGGCCAGCCGCCCGTCGCCGGACATCTCGGCCTGCCTGCGCAGCCGGTGCAGCAGGTGCGCGCGGACCTCGGCCAGGTTGACCAGCCGGCCGCCCATCGCCTGCGGATGCAGCGACAGCCGCATCGCGTTCACCGGCTCCTTCAGCAGCTCGGCGGGCACCCCGGTCATGAACATCCCGGCCGCCTCGTTGGCCGCCACCAGGTCCCAGGCGGCGTCCACGACCAGCGCCGGGTACGGCTCGTGCCCGGCCAGGATCGTGTCGAGCGCCTGCCGTACCACGCTCATCTCCGGGGCGCGCACCTCGCGCTCGGCGAACACCGGCGCGAACCCCGCCGCGACCAGCAGCCGGTTGCGGTGCCGCAGCGGCACCTCCAGCTCCTCCGCCAGCTTCATCACCATGTCCCTGCTGGGCCGGGCGCGCCCGGTCTCCAGGAAGCTGATGTGCCGGGCGGACACGTCGGCCTCGATCGCCAGGTCGAGCTGGCTGACCCGGCGCCGCTGCCGCCACCCTCGCAACAGCTCCCCGAATTTCTCTTCTTGTACGGCCACCGCTCCCATATCCGGAACATTAGCCATATGCAGGGAATGCGGGCGATTACCTCGCAGGTAATCGCGCGGCAAATCGCCCGGCGACCAGCGGACCGTCGGCTCCCGTGGCACGATGGCCGGGAAGTGACTTCCGGGAAGTGACTTCCGGGAAGTGACTTCCGGGAAGTGACATGCGGGAGCGACTTAGGGGAGTGACGCCATGACGGACGCGATGCTCGCGATCGGCACCCGCAAGGGCCTGTTCCTCGCGCGTTCCACCGGCGCGGGCGCGTTCAGCGTCGAGCCGATCATGTTCTCCACCGTCGGGGTCCACGCGGTGGCGATCGACACCCGGGGCCCGGTCCCCCGCCTGCTGGCGGGGATCGAGTACGGGCACTTCGGTCCCTCGGTCATGTACTCCGACGACCTCGGCGAGACCTGGCAGGAGGCCGACCGGCCGCCGATCGCCTTCCCCGACGCGTGCGGGACCACGCTGACCCGCGTCTGGCAGCTCCTGCCGTCACCGTCGGAGGAGGGCGTGGTGTGGGCCGGGGCGGAGCCGGGGGCGCTGTTCAGGTCGGAGGACGGCGGCGTCACCTACCGCCTGGTGGAGGGCCTGTGGAACCATCCGCACCGGCCGCGGTGGGAGCCCGGAGGCGGCGGGCTGTGCCTGCACACGATCGTCGCGCACCCCGGCGACCCGCGCGTGATGGGGGTGGCGATCTCCACCGGCGGCTTCTACCGCACGACCGACGGCGGCCTGTCGTGGGAGGCGGCCAACCAGGGCATCCGTGCCCCGTTCCTGCCGGAGGGGCAGCAGTACCCCGAGTTCGGCCAGTGCGTGCACAAGGTGGCCATGGACCCCGGCGACCCCGACCGGCTGTTCCTGCAGCACCATTTCGGCGTCTACCGCAGCGACGACTTCGGCGGCTCCTGGCACGACGTCGGCTCGGCGCTGCCGTCCGACTTCGGCTTCCCCGTCGTCACCCACCCGTCCCGGCCGGGCACCCTGTACGTGCTGCCGCTCAACGCCGACATGGACCGCACGCCGGTCGGACACCGCTACCGGATCCACCGCAGCACCGACGCGGGCGAGTCGTGGAAGCCGCTGGAGCGCGGGCTGCCCGAGGGCCCGGTGTACGCGAGCGTGCTGCGTGACGCGATGACCGCCACCGAGGCGGGCCTGTTCTTCGGCACCCGCGACGGCTCGGTCTACTGGTCGGCCGACGACGGCGAGAGCTGGTCGCAGGTGGTCTCCCACCTGCCGGACGTGCTGACGGTGCGGGCGGCGGTGCTCTGAGCCATGGCCCGTCCGGTGATGCTGGTCGTGTTCGTGCTGCCCGCGGCCCTGCGCCGGTGGGTGAGCGGCCGCACGGAGGTGAAGGTGTTCGCGGTCGGGGCCGACCGCGACTCGCCGCCCACCCTGGGCGGGGCGCTCGACGTGCTGCGCCGCGCCCACCCGCTGCTGGAGGAGCGGATCAGGGACGAGTACGGGCGGATCCGCCGCCACATCAACATGGTCGTGTGCGGCGAGAACGCCCGGGGCCTCGGCGGCCTCGACTGCGCGCTGCCGCCGGGCGCCGAGGTGTACGTCCTTCCCGCCCTGGCCTGACCGGGCCGCTCAGGGACGGACCTCAGGGACAGACTTCAGGGACGGACCTCAGGGACAGACGCGCCCGTTGGCCTCGAAGGCGGCGTGCGTGAGCGGCATGAGCCCGGCCCACAGCGCCTCCATCTTCTCGGCCACCATCTCGATCTCGCGCTGCGGGAACGACGGGAAGGCGGAGTCCTCGCGCTTGACGCGCAGCGACAGGAAGTTCATCAGGGCGCGGGCGTTGCAGGTGGCGTACATCGAGGAGTAGAGGCCGACCGGCAGGACGGTCCTGGCGACCTCGCGGGCGATCCCGGCCTCCAGCATCTCCAGGTAGGCGCGGTAGGACTGCCGGTAGCTCTCGGTCGTCGCCTCGGTCACCAGGGCGTGCTGCCCGGGGGTGCCGTCCGTGAAGACGTACTTGCCGGGCTTGCCCTCCTGCACCAGCTTGCGGTCGTGGGCCGGCACGTAGAAGACGGGCACGAGCTGGCGGTAGCGGCCCGACTCCTCGTTGTAGGAGAAGGTGCGGTGCCGCATGAACTCGCGGAAGACGAAGATCGGCGCGCTGACGTAGAAGGTCATGGAGGAGTGCTCGAACGGGGTGCCGTGCCGGTCGCGCATCAGGTAGTTGATGAGCCCTTTGGACCGCTCGGGGTCCGCCTCGATCTCGGCCAGCGAGCTCTCCCCCTTCGTGGAGACCCGGGCCGCCCAGAGCACGTCGGCGTCCGACGCGGCGGACTTGACCAGCTCCACGTCCATGTCGCTGCGGAACTTGATCTCGGCTTCGACGCTGCCCATGCTGACCCCCGGGCTCGATGGAGTGGTGACGGGACCCAAGCAAACCACAGGTGGGAGCCCGTCCGGGCCCCCACCTGGGGGTGTTCAGCAGCGGCGCGCGGGCCGGTCGCGGGTGACCAGGTCGGTGTCGCCCGCGGTGCCGTCGAACCAGATGACGCGCCTGCCGTCGCCGGCGGCGGGCAGGAACTGCTCACCCCGGTTGCAGGAGAAGCGCTCCAGCGCCCCGCCGGCCAGCGGCAGCTGGAACAGCTTGGGCAGGTCGCGGTTCTGGAGCGTCGGCCCGGGCAGGACGTCGAGCGTGACGGCCGTGTCGCCGGCGTCGAGCCAGAACGCCATCGGCGCGTCCGGGCCGTCGGGGACGAGCGCGGTGACGCCGGTGCCGTCGGTCGCCGCCCGCATGACGCCGGCGGTGCCGTCGCCGTCGGTGTCGGTCAGCCAGACCACGTGCCCCGAGGTGACGACGGGCCGCAGGGACGCCGACGGCGTCTCCCCCGTGCCGGGCGCCTCGGGCAGCACGACCTGGGTGCCGCTCGCCACGTCGTAGACGGCCGGGGTGGTGTGGACGTGGCCGCCCTCCACCCACACGCGCAGGTACGCGACCTTGCCGTTCTCGATCGTGGGCTGGTAGCCCTCGACGCCGGTCTCGGCGGTGACGTTGACGGGCGCGGCGGCCCCGCGCTTCACCCACAGCTCCATCTCGCCGGCGGCCGGATCGACGCCCTCCCACACCACGGTGTCCCCGGCAACCGCCACGGTGTTGACCAGGGCGGGTGACTCGTGCACGACGGTCTCGGGCGACCGGCGGTCCAGCGGCCGCGACAGGACGCGGAAGGTGCCCTCCTGGCCTGTCTCCATCGACGCCCACACGCCGCGCCGGCCGTCGGTGGCGGGCAGGTCGTTGAGGTCGTCGTTCTGCGACAGCCGCACCGGGTCGCCGCCGCGCAGGCTTCCGGTCACGATGTAGCTGGGGCCGGTGCCGTCGTCGGCGGAGTCGGTGACCACGTACCGGTCGCCGGACAGGGCGGGAGGGGCGAAGGCCGTCATGAGGTTGTCGGCGACGACCCGGCTGTCGGTGGGGATGCGGCGGTCCCAGCCGCGCTGGATGCCGTGCCGGTCGAAGGCCGCCGCCACGACGAGCCGGTCGCGCGCGGTCAGGCCGGCGGCGCGGGCTGCCGACTCGACGGCGCGGCGGCCGTCGAGGAAGTCGTCGAGCGGGGTCATGTACTCGGTGAGCGCCTTGTAGACGACCTTGTCGGCCTTGGCGCCGCCGAGCCGTTCCCTGATGTCCCACAGCGCGCCGGAGAAGATCGTCGAGTTGAGGTGCACGCCGCCGGCGTCGAAGCCGACGGTGACGCCGAGGTAGTCGCGGGTGGCGTGCCGGCCGTCGTCGAGGTCGCGGGTCGCGCACTCGGCGGGCGGGGCGGTCTTGCAGAGCCGTTCGCCGAGCAGGCTGGCGTCGGGGTGGGTCATCGGCACGCCGAGCGTGTCGACCTCGACGGCGTTGCCGAAGTAGTCGGCCAGGCCCTCGTTCATCGCGCCCGACTGGTTGAGGTAGAGCAGGTTGGCGCTGTGCTCGATGACGCCGTGGGTCAGCTCGTGGCCGACGACGTCCAGGGCGGCGGCGAAGGAGTGGAAGTCGGTCCCGCCCCCGCCGTAGATCATCTTGGTGCCGTCCCACAGGGCGTTGATGAACGGCTCGCCGTCCCAGGTGACGTTGACCACGGAGTGCATGCTGCCGCCCCGCCCGTCGAGCCCTTCACGGCCGAGCCCGCGGTAGTAGGCGTAGACGAGGCCCGCGCCGTGGTGGGCGTCGACGGCGCCCGTCGCGGTGTGCTCCGGGCCGAACTCGGGCGTCGCCGAGCGGGCCGGCTCCAGCCCCGGCGGGACGCCGGGTCCGATCACGTCGAAGACGCTGGCGCCCTTGGCGTCGTAGGTGATGATCTCGCCGGTCGCGCCGTTCCACATCGGCCTGGAGCGATCCCTCAGCTCGTAGGCGCCGTCGTCGCGCCGGTACGCCTGGAGCGTGACGCGCTCGCCGTACGCGGTCGTGCCGGTGGCTTCGGCCGGGCCTGCCAGGCGCAGCCGGTCCACGCTGAACAGCGGCCGCCCGGTGTGCGCGTCCACGTACGCGTCGCGCAGCAGCGGCAGCCCGCGCCGGACGTCGCGGCCGGTGAGCGGCAGCCGCCAGGCGAGCACGCCCGCGCCCCTGGGCACCACGACGAGCTCGCCGGCCCCGGCCTTGGCGGTCCGGCGGGTGGCCTGGTCGGGGATGAGCCGGGCCAGGGCCAGCCGGCCGGCCAGCTCGGCGGTGATCGCCGGGGTGGTCGCGACGTCCAGCTCGGTGAGGTAGCGTCCGCCCGCGCCGGTGACGGTCCGTCTTCCGACCTCGGTGCGGAAGTGGACCAGGTACTGGCCGCCGAGCACCGGCAGGCCGCGGTGACGCTGGGCGAACCTGACCGTCTCGTCGCCGCCGTCGACGACGGTGTGCAGCGGAACCAGGTCGGCCGGGTCGATGCGGTAGCGCGGGCCGGCCAGATGCTCCCTGGCCGCGGCGACGGGGTCGCCGGCCCTGGCGGGCTCGGCGAGGCCGCTGACCTCCGCCGGGGCTTCGGTGCCGGCCCGGGGCTCGACCTGCGGCGGCGGGTCGTCGGCCGCGGCGGGGCCGGGTAAGGCGAGGACGGCGGCCAGGGCCGCGGCGGCGAGAGCGGGGGGACGCCAGGACACGACACCTCCAGGTGTGCGTTGGGAACTCTGGCGCCCCCGATAATCACCGCTCCCCTGACATCCCGACAAATCACGATTCAATAACTCATAGGCGGTACACCCGCCGGGCGTTCCCCGACCCGATCATGTGGGCGACCCTGGCGGCGTCGGCCTCGGCCCACTCCCCCGCGTCCAGCCTGGCCTTCAGCGCCGCGCCGAGCCCGCACCGGAAGTAGACCGCGCCGAGATGACACGTCTCGGCCAGGCCGCGGCAGCCGGACCCGTACAGCTGCTTGTGGAACGGGGCCAGCTCCAGCAGCTCGGCCAGCACCCGGGAGGCGCCCGCGGCGGCGTGCGCCAGGGCGAGCCCGACGTCCACGTACACGTGCGGGAAGGCGTGCGCGAGACAGGCGGCCTCGCGGTGGAAGGGGTAGCAGGTGAGCAGGACGACCGGCACCCCGGCCGGCTGCAGCGCCTTGACGAACCCGGCGAGCGGGGCGGGGCCGGCCAGGTGCGCC
>NZ_JAPNNL010000078.1 GCF_027620315.1 Nonomuraea corallina
CCGTGGCGCGCGGGGCCGACCAGGTGTCGCAGGCGGCGGGGGAGAGGGCCTGGTAGCCGCGCTTGAGCCACCTGACCCGCGTGACGCCCGTGCCGTGGCTGCGCCGGTGCTCGTCGTCGCCGCTGGCCCGGGTGGCGTCCAGCAGCGCCGTCCAGTCCTCGCCGGTACGGTCCAGCGACTCCCACACCGCGCCCAGGAACACCCCGGACAGGCAGTCGGCCTGCAGCTCGTAGCGGCGGCCCAGCTCCGCCTGGCGGCCGGGGCTCGCCTTGACCCGGGCCTCGTAGTGCCGTCGGATCCCGGTCAGCGACTGCAGGTGGTGGCCGTACTCGTGGGCGGCGACCTTGAGCGGGTAGAGGTCCGTGCGGTTCTCGATCCACTCGCCGGTGAGCGGGAACACCAGGGCGCGGTGGTTGGTGCAGTAGAAGGCGGCCGCGCTCTCGGGCCACGGCACGCCGCACACGCGCCGCTCGGGCTCGTCGTAGAAGCGGACCCGGGGTTCGCGGAAGCGCTTCCGGTCGGCGGCGAAGCGCGCCTTCCATGACTTATGCAGACATTTCACGACCACGCTGAGGTACTCGCGGGTCCTCGGAATCCCGCCGTGCGTGATCGCCGGCTCAGGACAGACCGCCTCCGCCAGCTTCCCGCTCCGGGCGAACGGGTCCGCGAACGAGGCTGAGTACAGGCCCGCGAACGAGGCTGAGTACAGCTCCGTGTGCGGGGCCGCTCGTGCGGGCAGGGCGGGTACGGCGGCCAGGCACAGCGCCAGCAGCGAAGATCGGACGAGCACGATCAGCCAGCCTAGGGGACGCGCGGCCTCGTCACCCCCGCCGTGAGGTGGCGAAGGTGACGATGATTGACTTCCGCCATGGATGACCTGGCATTAGTGCTGACGATCGGCGGGCTGGCGGTTTTCGCGGGGGCGGTGGTCCAGGGCGGCGTGGGGTTCGGGATGGGCCTGGTGGCGGCGCCCGTGCTGACGCTGCTGGACCCGTCGGTGATGCCGGGGGCGATCCAGGTGGCGAACCTGACGTTGCCGCTGTTCACCCTGGCCTCGGAGTGGCGGCGGGTGGACTGGCGCGGGCTCGGCTTCGCGGTGCTCGGCAGGGTGCCGGGCGGCCTCGTCGGCGGGGCCGTCGTGGTCTACATCTCCATCCACCACCTGAGCCTGTTCATCGGTGTCATGGTGCTGGTCGCGGTGGTGCTCACGGCGCGGGCGGTGAGCCTGCCGCGCAACGGGCTCACGACCACCACGGCGGGCTTCGTCTCCGGGGTCACCGGCACCGCCACCGGCATCGGCGGGCCGCCCATCGCGCTGGTCTACCAGAGCGCGAAGGGCCCGCAGATCCGGGCGACGCTCGCGATGTTCTTCTTCCTGAGCGCCGCCCAGTCGCTGGTCATCCTGGCCGCGGTCGGCCGGCTGCCGGCCCTCGCGCTCGGCACAGGGGCCGCGCTGCTGGTGCCGATGATCGCCGGGTTCCTGGTCTCGGCCCCCCTGCGCCGCTATCTCGACGGCGGCAAGGTCCGCGCCGCCGTCCTCGTGGTGGCGGCGCTGTCGGCCCTGGTCCTGATCGTCCAGACCCTGGCGAGCTCCTGAGAGGCCGGGGTCAGGAGGCCTTGCCGAGCCTGCGTACGAGCAGGGACGCGGTCTTGGCGATCACCGTCTGGTCCACCTCGGCGTCGGCGGCCCGCCGCCAGGTGTAGACGGCAATGATCACCGGGGCGCCCGACCGGGGCCAGGCGATCGCGATGTCATGGGCCGTCGCGTGGACGCCGCCGGTGCCGGTCTTGTCGCCGGAGGTCCAGCCCGCGGGCAGCCCGGCCTTGATGCGCTCGTTGCCGGTCGTGGTGGCCTTCAGCCAGCCGGTCAGCCGCTTCCTGTCGGCCGGCGCCAGGGCGTCCCCGACCGTGAGCCGCTTGAGGTCGCGGGCCATGGACGCGGGCGTGACCGTGTCGCGCCTCTCACCCGGCTTCCAGTCGTTCAGCTCGGTCTCCCAGCGGTCGAGCCGCCCCACCCGGTCGCCGAGCGAGCGGTAGTAGCGGGTCATGCCCGCGGGCCCGCCGATCTGCTTGAGCAGCACATTGGCGGCGGTGTTATCGCTCAGGGTGATGGTGGCGTGGCACAGCTGGGCCGGCGTCATCCCGTTCTTGACGTTCTCCGGCAGGCCGGAGACGGGGGAGTGGTCGACCACGTCCTTGCGCGTCCAGCGCAGCGTGCGCTCCATCAGGCCCGGATCCTCGGTGCGGGCCTTGTCCAGCACGGCGCCGCACAGGACGGCCTTGAACGTGGACAGGCTCGGGAACCGTTCGTGCGCCCGGTAGCCGAACGTCCTGCCGGTGCCCGTGTCGATGGCGAACGCGCCGATGCGTCCCCGGTAGGAGGTCTCCAGCCGGCGCAGCTCCGCGCGGAGCGCGTCCTCGCGGGCGGCCGGCGCGGCGACGGCGGCCGGGGCCGCCGTGACGCCTCCGGCGAGCGCCGTGGTCATCGCCAGGAAGGAGAGCGCGAGTTTGGCGCGGGCCCTTCGGAAGTGGTGCGGCATGGGTCAGGTCCCCCGATCAGATGGCGATCTCGTACGGGGACGAGCAGACCAGAGACCCCGGCGCGCTGTCCAATAGTGATATCGGTAACCCGTCCATATCGGGAACACCATCAGGGCAGGCAGGCGTAGCCCTGCGCGGCGCGGGCAGACGGCTCGGCATGAAGTCACGAGTCCTGACGAGGTCCGACGGCATGACGGCGCACGCGATCGTCATGGACAAGGGCGACGAGCCCATGATCGAGCTGCGGCGCTGGGCGGAGGAGCACGAGGTGACGGCGGCGGCGTTCACCGCGATCGGCGCGTTCAGCGGCGCCACGCTCGGCTACTTCGACCCCGAGCACGGCGACTACCTGCGCATCCCGGTCGAGGAACAGGTCGAGGTGCTGAGCCTGACCGGCGACATCGCGGTCGCGGACGGGCGCCCGCAGGTCCACGCGCACGTGGTCGTCGGCCTGCGGGACGGCGCCACCAGGGGCGGCCACCTGCTGGAGGCGCGGGTGTGGCCCACGCTGGAGGTCGTCGTGCAGGAGTCGCCGGCCTGGCTGCGCAAGCGCCACGACCCCGAGACCGGTCTGGCCCTGATCGACCTGTCCGGCTGACGCGGCGCTCAGCCGGACCTGAACTGGGAGATCTTGTCCTTGAACAGTGTGGTGGCGATCGACGCCCGGCGCGGCTGGCCGCGCAGGAAGGCCTGCGCGAAGTTCTTGGCCTGCTCGTAGGAGACCTTGCCGGGCATCGGCGGCTCGTCGGGGTCCACGTCCACGTCCACCAGGGCGGGACCGTCGTGCGCGAGCGCCTGGCGGACGGCCTCCTCCAGGTCGCCGGCCTCGGTGACCTTCCGGCCGTAGCCGCCGCACGAGCGCGCCCAGGCCGAGAAGTCGGCGACCGGCTCCGCGTACCGGACTCCGTGCTCCGGATAGCCGAGCACCATCTGCTCCCAGAGGATCTGGCCCAGCGCGTTGTTGTTGTTGATCACCACCTTGACCGGCAGGCCGTGCCGGACCGCGGTCAGGAACTCGGCCATCAGCATCGCGAACCCGCCGTCACCCACGTACGCGATCACCTGACGGCCGGGGAAGGCGTGCTGCATCGCGATCGCGTACGGCAGGCCGGGGGCCATCGAGGCGAGGTTGCCGGACAGGTAGAAGCCGCGCTCGCCGCGGATGGTCCAGTGCCGGGCCGCCCAGGTCGCGATCGTGCCGGAGTCGCAGGTGAGGATCGCGTCGTCGGCCGCGGCCCGGTCCAGGCAGCCGATGAGGTACTGCGGCGCGATGGGGTGGCGCCGCGGCGACTCCAGCGCCCGCATGTCGGCGCGCCAGGCGTCCATCCGCTCGGTGTAGCCGGTCAGATGGCCGCGGTCGCCGGCGCGCTTGAGCAGCGGCAGCAGGGCGCGCAGGCACTCCTTGGCGTCGCCGATCAACGGCACCTCCGTGGGCAGCCGCGCCCCGGCCCTGGCCGGGTCGGCCTCCAGCTGGACCACCCGGGCCTGGCCCGGCTCGGGCAGGTGCCGGGTGTAGGGGAAGTTCGTGCCGATCATGAACAGGGTGTCGCAGTCCTCGATGAGCTCTTCCCCGGGGCGGGTGCCGAGCAGGCCGATCCCGCCCACCGCGTACGGCGAGTCGTCGGGGATGACGGCCTTGCCGGGCAGCGTCTTGATCACCGGCGCGCCGAGGGTCTCGGCCACGGCCAGCACCTCGGCGCGGGCGTGCAGCGCCCCGGCCCCGGCCAGGATCGCGGGCCGCTCGGCCTGGTTGAGCACGTCGGCGGCGGCCCGCAGGTCCTCGTCGGCGGGCACGGCGGGCGGGCGGAGGTAGACGGCGGCGGTGGCGGGCGGGCGCGCCGGGGCGACCTGGGGGTAGGGGTCGATGCCGGCCTCGGCGACCTGCACGTCGTTCGGCAGGCTCAGGTGGGCGACCCCGCGCCGGGCGTAGGCGGTCCTGATGGCGAGGTCCACGACGCCGGGCAGCTGGGCCGGGTTGCCGACGACCAGGTTGTACTCGGCGACGTCGGCGAACACCTGCTCCAGGTGGACCTCCTGCTGGTAGCCGGTGCCCAGCAGGCTGCTCTCCTGCATGCCGGTGATCGCCAGGACCGGCTGGTGGTCCAGCTTGGCGTCGTACAGGCCGTTGAGCAGGTGGATGCCGCCGGGGCCGCTGGTGGCCAGGCAGACGCCGATCCGGCCGGTGGCCTTGGCGTGCCCGGCGGCCATGAACGCGGCCGCCTCCTCGTGCTGGACCAGGACGAAGCGGACCTTGTCGGCGTGGCGCCGCAGCCCTTCCATGATGCCGTTGATGCCGTCGCCGGGCATGCCGAAGACGGTGTCCACGCCCCACGCGGCCAGACGTTCGACGAGCAGTTCAGAAGCGATGGTTGCCATAGGGGGCGCATGCCCCACGGCGTCCGGGCAAACCTGGGCCGCGTGACGTACCGGAGCCCGCAGGCGGGGGCCGGGAAAGGTGTCGGATCGGCGTCCCTGGCGTTTCTGGATTGTTACCGGATACAACAAACTCCCCCTCTCGGAGGTCTTCCCAAGCAGTCCCCGCCGGAATACGTTGCCGCAAACAACATTCATCCGGGCCCCTCCGGAAGAAAGGACCCTGCACCATGCGCAAGGGGATCCTCAGCCTGACCGCCACGGCGGCCGCGCTTGCTCTCGGTCTTACCGCCTGCGGGGGCGACGGCGGTCAGACTTCATCGACCTCCACGGCGGAGGCGTCCGCCTCCGCCTCTCAGCAAGCGGGCAAGATCGGCGTCATCCTGCCCGACAGCAAGTCGTCGGCACGGTGGGAGACGGCGGACCGCAAGTACCTGCAAGAGGCCTTCGAGGCCGCCGGAGTCGAGTACGACATCCAGAACGCGCAGAACGACAAGACCGCGTTCCAGACCATCGCCGACCAGATGATCACCAACGGCGCCACCGTCCTGATGATCGTCAACCTCGACAGCGGCACCGGCAAGACCGTCATCGACAAGGCCAGGGCCCAGGGCGTGGCCACCATCGACTACGACCGGCTGACGCTGGGCGGCAACGCCGCCTACTACGTCAGCTTCGACAACGAGAAGGTCGGCCAGCTCCAGGGCGAGGGCCTGGTCAAGTGCCTGAGCGACAACGGCGCCGAGAAGCCCATCGTGGCCTACCTGAACGGCTCGCCGACCGACAACAACGCGACGCTGTTCAAGCAGGGCTACGACGGCGTGCTCAAGCCGAAGTTCGACGCCGGCGAGTACGTCAAGGGCCCCGAGCAGTCCGTGCCCGACTGGGACAACACCCAGGCCGGCACCCTCTTCGAGCAGATGCTGACCAGCGAGCCGAAGATCGCCGGCGTGCTCTCGGCCAACGACGGCCTGGGCAACGCCGCCATCACCGTGCTGAAGAAGAACAAGCTCAACGGCAAGGTGCCTGTCACCGGTCAGGACGCCACCGTGCAGGGGCTGCAGAACATCCTCGCGGGCGACCAGTGCATGACCGTCTACAAGGCCGTCAAGAAGGAGGCCGACGCGGCCGCCGCGCTCGCGGTCGCGCTGGCCAAGGGCGAGAAGCCGGCCGCCAGCGGCAGCGTCAAGGACCCGGAGACGGGCCAGGACGTCCCCGCCGAGCTCCTGGAGCCGCAGGCCATCTACGCCGACAACGTCAAGGACGTGGTGGCGGACGGCTACGTGACCAAGGAGGAGCTGTGCACCGGCGAGTTCGCCGAGAAGTGCACAGAGGCGGGAATCCAGTAGAACCGGCACAGGGCACGGGCCCCCCCCCCCCCCCCCCGGCCGCGCCCGCCCCGGGGCGGGCGGCCCCCCTTCTCTTTCCCGCCGCGGCGGATCGAGGCGCCGCGCCGTGTCCGGTCAGGGACCCAGCGTGGCTTCGAGGTCGTCGATGGCGGCCAGGGGCTGGGCGAGCTGCTCGCGTTCCGCCTCGGTCAGGGTGAGGGCGCGGGCCCGGGCCAGGGCGTGCCCGGCGGCGGCGTGGTCCTCGGCGCGGACGGCCAGCTCGGCCCGGTAGACCAGCGCCTCCAGCAGCTCGGCCGCCGACGCGGTGTCCTTGTCCCGCTCCAGGGCGCCGTCCAGGATCTGCGCCGCCCGCTCGTGGTCGCCGTGGGAGTCGCCCATCACGACCGCCCGGTTCAGCGAGGTGGTGAGCCTGCTCGTGGCCTCCTGCTCCGGCAGGGGGCGGGCGGCCGCGAAGCGGATCCAGTTGCCGCCGGGGTCGATGACGGCGAAACCGGAGTGGTCACCGTCGTTCTTCCGCCTGCGCGGCCGGGTCATCCGGGGGATGCCGGAGACCAGGAGCTTGCCGTGCGCCGCGCGCATGCCCGCGGCGAACGCCTCGAACAGCTTTCCGGTGTCCGGCACGACGATCACGCACGTCCCGTAGGAGTCTTCGGGCTTGAACGCCTCCGGCATGCCGAAGAAGCCCAGCTGGAGATCCTCGCGCTTGAGCAGCACGTACGGGTTCGGCCGGACCTGGTAGTAGACCCGGTGGAAACCGAGCATGGTGTAGAAGTCGGCCATCTCGTCGATGGAGCGGCAGGGGAGCAGCGGTATGGCGATCTCGTCGGCCATCGGGGGGACTCCTATTCGTCGGCCATGGTGAACGCGCCCTCTTCCAGGCGGCGGATCATCCGGTCGGTCCATTGGGCGCCGGCGTCGGCGGTGCTCAGCCACAGGGACAGCACCTCGCCCACCGGGCCCCAGGTCACCAGATCCGTGCCCTCGGGCAGGTGCGCGGTGATGCTCGCCCGCCACTCGCGCATGGCGCGGGCCCGCTCGCGCAGCAGCTCCAGGGCCCGCTCCCGGGGAAGGTCCTCGATGAGACCGACGGCGGCGCCCAGCACGTCCAGGCTCGGCTCGCGGGCGGCCAGCGCCCGGCCCAGCAGGTCGAGGTACTCCCGCTCGCCCTCCTGGGTCAGCTCGTACTCGATCCGCGGCGGCCCTCCGGCCTCGGAGGCGACCGTCTCGTGCGTCACCAGCAGGCCCTGGCCGGCCATGCTCTTGAGCGCGTGATAGACCGAGCCCGAGGTGGCGGTCGACCACTCGTGCGCGCCCCACGACTCCAGATCCGCGCGGACCTGGTAGCCATGGGCGCGCCCGCGCCTGCGCAGCGCGCCCAGGACCAGCAGCCGTACCGGCTTCATCGGACCTCCCGACCTTCACTAGCCAAATTTGGCTAGCTGCTTCGGGAGTGTACCGCACCGACAGCTTCGTCCACGCGGCTCCGGGAAGCGGCGGTCTTGCCCGGCCGGCGCGGGCATCCTAGGTTCTGCGTGTGATCGTCGACGCGCACCAGCATTTCTGGAACCCCGACACCGTCGAGTACTCGTGGCTCACCCCCGAGTCGGGGGTGCTCTACCGCACCTACGCCCCCGCCGACCTGGCCCCGGAGCTGCGGGCGGCCGGGGTGGACCGGACCGTGCTGGTGCAGGCGGCCAACTCGCTCGCCGAGACGGACGCGATGCTCGCGCACGCCGACGCCCACCCGTTCATCGCCGGAGTCGTCGGATGGATCGATCTGACCGACCCGGCCGGGGCGGCGGCGGCCCTCGACCGCTACCGGCGGCATCCGGCGTTCGTCGGCGTCCGCCACCTGATCCACGAGGAACCGGACCCCGACTGGCTGGTGCGCGACGGGGTGCTGGAGTCGCTGGGCCTGCTTGCGGCGGCCGGGCTCGCCTTCGACGTGGTGTCGCTGCTGCCCCGGCATCTGGACCACGTGGTCACCGTGGCCGAGCGCCATCCCGGGCTTAAGCTGGTCGTCGACCACCTGTCGAAGCCGCGGATCAGGGACCACGAGTGGGAGCCGTGGGCCACGAAGCTCGCGACCGCGGCCTCGTACCCGAATGTGTGCGCGAAGGTGTCAGGGCTGGTCACCGAGGCCGACCACGAGCGGTGGACGGTGGAGGACCTGCGGCCGTACGTGGACTACGCGGTCGAGCGGTTCGGCCCCGAGCGGCTGATGTTCGGCAGTGACTGGCCGGTGGTGCTGCGGGCGTCCGACTACCGGACCGTGTTCCAGGTGACGCACGCGCTGCTCGGCGGCACCGACACGGAGCAGGTCTTCGGCGGCACCGCCGTCCGCGTCTACGGCCTGGACCGGGAGGTTCGTGAGCCGTCGTGAGGGAAGGAGACCGGCGTGGCGGCCCCGCGCTGATCGACGAGGCCGGAGGCCCGGGTGGCCACCCATACCGGGGCAAGGTCCGCGTTACCGGCACGGGCACGCGTGAAACACGGTGATAATGGCCTGTCAGGTCTTCCGACCGATATAACGGCAGCGCTGGGGAGGAACTCCGTGAGCCTGCGCGACCTGGTCTACCGGCTGTACGAGCGCCGGCTGGAGGCCAAGCTGTCCAAGGACAGCATCCCCCGGCATGTCGGGGTGATCATCGATGGCAATCGCCGGTGGGCGCGCGCCATGGGCATGACCGACGTCGCCAAGGGGCATCGCAAGGGCGCCGACAAGATCTCCGAGCTGCTCACGTGGTGCCGTGAGACGGGCGTCGAGGTCGTCACCGTCTGGATGCTGTCCAACGACAACCTCAACCGGCCGCCCCACGAGCTGGAGCCGCTGCTGCGCATCATCGAGGACGTGGTCCAGGAGCTGGTCGACCAGGGCTGGCGGATCAGCCCGGTGGGAGCGCTCGACCTGTTGCCCGATCGGACGGCCAATGTCCTTAAGAATGCGAAAGAAGTGACATCACACCGTCCGGGCCTGATTGTGAACGTTGCAGTTGGGTATGGAGGAAGGCGTGAGATTGCCGATGCGGTGCGCTCACTCCTGCAAGAGCAGGCGAGCAAGGGCGCGAGCATCGAGGACCTCGTCGAGGGTCTCGATGTCGAACACATCGCGGAGCATCTCTACACGCGCGGCCAGCCCGACCCGGACCTCCTCATTCGGACCTCGGGCGAGCAGCGCCTGTCGGGCTTCATGTTGTGGCAGAGCGCTCATTCCGAGTTCTACTTCCACGAGGCCTACTGGCCTGATTTCCGCAGGGTGGACTTCCTGCGAGCCCTGCGGGATTACGCCGCGAGACACCGACGTTACGGTTCCTAACGGGACATCCTGGTACTCAGGACGTAACGTTGGAAGTGTCCGGCCAAAGGCCGGACACTCCGGAAAGGGCCCGCCTTTGCGCCGATCTCAGCCGAGGGGGCCGGAGTCCGGCGCCGACGGCTGGTCGGGGACGCGGGCCCGGTCCGATTCCCGCCTCGTCTGCAGGGTGCCCGCCCGCACGGGCACCCGGGGGAGAACGTGTGGCAGTGTCCTCGAGCAACCCTACGACCAGTCCCGCCAAGCGCACCTATGTGCTGGACACCTCGGTCCTGCTGGCCGACCCGGCGGCGATGACCCGCTTCGCGGAGCACGACGTCGTCCTGCCGATCGTCGTCATCACGGAGCTTGAGGGGAAGCGGCATCATCCGGAGCTGGGCTACTTCGCGAGAAAGGCCCTGCGCTACCTGGACGAGCTGCGCGTCGAGCACGGCCGGCTGGACGGTCCGATGCCCACCGGGGAGGGCACGATCAGGGTCGAGCTCAATCACAGCGATCCATCCATCCTTCCGGTCGGCTTCCGCCTGGGCGACAACGACACCCGCATCCTCACCGTGGCGCGCTCCCTCGCCGCCGAGGGCCAGGACGTGGTGCTCGTCTCCAAGGACCTGCCGATGCGGGTCAAGGCGGCCTCGATCGGCCTGGCGGCCGAGGAGTACCGGGCCGGGCTGGTCATCGAGTCCGGCTGGACGGGGATGGCCGAGATCCAGGTGACCACCGAGGACGTCGAGTCGCTCTTCGACTCCGGCACCGCGGACCTGGAGGAGGCCAGGGACCTGCCCGCCCACACCGGCCTGCGGCTGCTGTCGGCCAACGGCTCGGCGCTCGGCCGGGTCCAGCCCGACAAGTCGGTGCGGCTGGTGCGCGGCGACCGCGAGGTGTTCGGCCTGCACGGCCGCTCCGCCGAGCAGCGCATCGCGCTGGAGCTGCTGATGGACCCGGAGATCGGCATCGTGTCGCTGGGCGGCCGGGCCGGCACCGGGAAGTCGGCGCTCGCCCTCTGCGCGGGCCTGGAGGCCGTCCTGGAGCGCCGCCAGCACCGGAAGGTGGTCGTCTTCCGCCCGCTGTACGCGGTCGGCGGCCAGGAGCTGGGCTACCTGCCGGGCACCGAGGGCGAGAAGATGGGCCCCTGGGCGCAGGCGGTCTATGACACGCTGAGCGCCGTCACCTCGCCCGAGGTGATCGAGGAGGTGCTCGACCGCGGCATGCTGGAGGTGCTGCCGCTCACGCACATCCGCGGGCGGTCGCTGCACGACGCGTTCGTGATCGTGGACGAGGCCCAGTCGCTGGAGCGCGGCGTGCTGCTGACCGTGCTCAGCCGCATCGGCGCCAACTCCCGCGTGGTGCTCACCCACGACATCGCCCAGCGCGACAACCTGCGCGTGGGACGCCACGACGGCGTGGTCGCGGTGGTGGAGAAGCTCAAGGGCCACCCGCTGTTCGCGCACGTCACGCTGACCCGCTCGGAGCGCTCGCCCATCGCCGCGCTGGTCACCGAGATGCTGGAGGACCTCACCATCTAGCGGCTCACCTGAGCTTGCCGCACGTCAGACCGCGCTCCGTCCTCGGGGCGCGGTCTCCGTTCCTCAGGACGATCCGCACCTCCTGGACGGCGGTGTCCTGCTGGGCGGTGCAGACGATCTGGGCCATGGCGGTCCTGCTCAGCGTCCCCTCGCCCTTCACGTACACGGTCAGGGTGGAGGTCCTGGGCAGCTTCACCTCGTCGCGCTGGATCGGGTTGAGCGAGTCCTCGATGCCGTCGAAGGCGAAACCGTGCAGGGCGGTGTCCAGCTCGCCGAGCTGCTGGGTGGAGGCGGCGAACAGGGCCCGCAGGAGGCTCTCCACCGAGGCGGAGCCGACGTCGGCCGGCTCCATGGTCAGCTCGCCGTTCTTGAGCAGGTAGATGGTCTTGGACGGGGGCGGGACCTCGATGACGGGCGCCGGGGCCCGCTCGATCACGCCGGTGGGCGCGATGCCGCAGGCGACGCCGCCCAGCAGCACCGCCGCGGCGCCCAGGATCACCGCTGCGGCCCTCATGGGTGCGGGAGCCAGACCGTGAACAGCGTGCCCGGGTTCTGGGCCCGTACGGAGATCGTGCCGCCGTGCAGGTGCACGTTGGCGCGCGCGATGGACAGGCCCAGCCCGCTGCCCTGGCTGCGGGTGCGGCCCGCGCCCGCCTTGAAGAAGCGGTCGAAGACGTGCGGCATCGCCTCGGGAGGGATGCCCTTGCCGTGGTCGCGCACCTTCACCTCCAGGCCGTTCTCGGTGCCTCTGGCGCTGATCAGCACCGGCGGGGCGCCGTGCTTGAGCGCGTTGCCGACGAGGTTGGCCAGGATGACGTCGAACCGGCTCGGGTCGAGGTCGACGACGAGACCGCCGGGGGCGTTGACCCGCACCTGGTCGGTCCAGCCGCGCACCTCCAGGCAGTCCTGGACGGCGTCGGCCACGTTCACCGGCTCCAGGTGGAGGGTCGCGGTGCCGGCGTCGAACCGGCTCACCTCGATGAGGTGCTCGACCAGCTCACGCAGCCTCTCGATCTCGTGCAGCACCAGCCGCACCGCCTCCGCCGGCGCCTCGGGCAGCCGGTTGGCCTCCTCGTAGAGCATGTCGGCCACCGCGGTCATCGCGGTCAGCGGGGTGCGCAGCTCGTGCGAGACGTCGGCGACGAACCGGCGCGACATGGCCTCCAGAGAGCGCAGCTCCGACACGCTCAGCTCCAGCGCCGCCGCCGCGTCGTTGAACCGGGCGGTCAGCTCGGCCAGCTCGTCCTGGCCGCGCACGGGCAGGCGGGTGTCCAGGCGGCCCTGGCCGAGGGCCTGCGCCGCCGCGCTGAGCCGGGCGACGGGCCGCAGCACCTGCCGGGCCGACAGCAGCCCCAGCACCAGGGCGATGAGCACGATGGCCACCCCACCCTGGGCCATCGTGGTGCGCAGGGTGGCGAGCTGGCTCTCCTCGTCGCGCATCGGGAAGAAGACGAACGCGCGCAGGCCGGTGGCCTCGGGCTCCTGGCCGTTGTCGCGGTAGACGGCGGAGCCGACGATGAGCCAGAGCTCGTTGCGCACCATCTTGCGCTGGGTGACGACGAACCGCTTGGCCCGGCCGTGCAGCTCGTTGGGCACGTCGTTCAGCGTCATCGGGCCCTCGGCGTGCAGCAGGTCGCCGTACTCGATGACGACGTTGCGCCCGGGCCCGTCCAGCGCGTCGGCGAGCGCGGCCAGCTCCCGGATGCCGGGCTTCGCCTCGCCCTGCCTGAGCCTGCCGATGGGGAAGGTGATCCGGTTGAGCTCCCTGGTCACCAGGTCGATGGCGGTGTCCTCGGCCCGTTTGACCAGCGCCGACTTGGCCAGTTCGAAGCCGATCGTGGCCACCAGGACGGAGGCGGCCATGGCGACCATGGTGAAGAAGAAGACCAGGCGGGCCCGGAACCCGGCGGGCAGCCTGATCACGGGGGGCTGAACCGGTAACCGAAGCCGCGCACCGTGTGGATGAACACCGGCTCGGCGGGTTTCGGCTCGATCTTCGCCCGTACCCGCTGCACGCAGGCGTCGACCAGGCGGGAGTCGGCGACGTGGGTGTGGTCCCAGACCGAGCGCAGCAGGTAGCGCCGGTTGAGCACCTGCCCGGGGTGGCGGACCAGCTCCAGCAGCAGGCGCAGCTCGGTCGGCGTCAGGTGGATCTCCTTGCCGCTCAGCGTGACCTTGAGCGCGCCCCGGTCGATGACCAGGTCGCCGAACGTGATCCGGTCGGAGGCGGCGGATTCGGCCCTGCGCAGGATGGCCCTGATGCGGGCGTCCAGGACGCGCGGCTCGACCGGCTTGACCACGTAGTCGTCCGCGCCCGCCTCCAGGCCGACCACGATGTCGAGGTCGTCGCCGCGCGCGGTGAGGAGGATCACGGGGAGCTGGTCGAGCTTGCGGATGCGCCGGCACACCTCGATGCCGTCGATCCCGGGCAGCATGACGTCCAGGATGGCGATCTCGGGGCGGCGGGCCCTGACGTGGTCGAGCGCCTCCTCGCCGGTGGTGTACGAGGTGACGGAGTGCCCTTGGCGGGCCAGCGCGAGTTCGAGCGCTGTGCGGACCGAGGGGTCGTCTTCGACGAGGAGGATGCCAGCCACGGGCACATTATCGGGCTATGCCGTGTATGCCCGCATTCCGTGACGCAACTGTGACGTGGCGCACATACTCTGCGGAATCGCTTCGCTCGCACCGGAAACAGGCCGCGCCTCCCGAAGCGTCCGCGAACGGTCGGCGAGCCTGGTGTGACGAAAATCACACGTATCAGAAAGCCGGGCTTACCTGCTGGTTAGCCAAGGGAGTGCCAAACGAATCCACCGTTTCGGTTGCGGACCACCCCCTGAGTCAGGGCAAGCTCATGGACCGTGAGCCCAGGTCCGAGAGTGAGCGAGCGCCCCACGCGCCAAGCCGAGCGCGCCGCGCGCAAGCGTTCGCGGCTGAGCCCGAAGCGAGTGGTGATCATCGGCCTGTCCGCCGTGGTCGTGTTCGGCGGAGGCGGGTTCGTCGCCTACCGCGCCGTCGAGAACGCCAACCGCCCGGTCTCCGAAGGCCCCTCGCTGGACGAGCTGGCCCGCCTGGCCAGCGGCGACCTGTCCGGCGCCGACCCCGAGACCGACCAGCTCAAGGCCGCCGCCGTGCAGGCGTGGAAGGCCGACAGGCTGAAGGAGGGGCGCGAGGACAACGACCCCCTCGACCCCATCGTCGTCAAGGAGAAGGCGCCCGGCGGCGACGGCTTCCCGCCCGCCAACTTCCCGCCCGGCAGCACCCCCTCGCCCGGCTCCAACAAGGCCGTCGCCAAGGAGATGCTCAGCTCGTTCGGCTTCGGCGCCGACCAGTGGGGCTGCCTGGAGAGGCTCTGGCACAAGGAGAGCGGCTGGAACGAGCGGGCGATGAACCGCTACTCCGGCGCGTACGGCATCCCGCAGTCGCTGCCCGGCACCAAGATGGCCAGCGCGGGCGCCGACTGGCAGACCAACCCCGCCACCCAGATCAAGTGGGGTCTCGGCTACATCAAGGGCCGCTACGGCACCCCGTGCGGGGCGTGGGGGCACTCGCAGGCCAGGGGATGGTATTAACAAGCCATCTTTCCTCCTGTAATCGGCAAGCCGCTCCGCCCGCACGGAAAGGACCACGCACCCTGGCCGCATGGGTGTGAAGGTCAGTGTGATCGTCAATGTCCACAACCCGGGTGATTCAGCCGATCCGTGCATCCGCTCCACGCTGGAGCAGAGCCTGCCGGCGGACGCATACGAAGTGATCTTCGTGGACGACGGGTCCACGGACGGGATCGCGGAACGGCTCGACACCATCGCCGCTGTGCGCAGGAACGTGCGCGTGCTGCACCTGCCGCACACGGGCTCCCCCATGCGCGGCCGCAACGTCGGCCTCGCCGCGGCCAAAGGCGAGTACGTCTTCCTCCTCGGCCAGCAGGACCGGCTGGCGCGCGAGGCGCTGGAGCGCATGTACGAGCGGGCCGTGGAGGCCGACGCCGACGTGCTCGCCGGCCGGCTGGTGCGCGACGGCGGGCCGCCGATGACCGCCTTCGACCACAGCAAGGCCCGCGCCGACATCCTGCGCGACCGGCTGCTCACCCTGCTCACCCCGCACAAGCTCTACCGCCGCGCCTTCCTGGAGGAGCACGAGCTCGGCTTCGCCGTGCCCGGCGGCGCCATCGCCGAGCAGGCGTTCGTGGTCCGCGCCTACCTGCGGGCCAAGGTCATCGCGGTGCTGGCCGAGCACGTCTGCTGCCACCTGGGCGCCCGCGAGGTGATCGCCGAGGAGCCGCGCACCGCCGTGCGCGAGCTGCGGGCCCTGCTGCGCGACATCGACGGGTACGTGGGCGAGGGCCGCCAGCGCGACCGCATGTACGCCTACTGGTTCCGTTCGGCGGTGCTGCGGCCGTTCCTGACGACCGCGTTCGCCGACTCCTCGATCGACCGCGGCGCGTACTTCCGCATGGTCGAGGAACTCGTCACCGAGCGCTTCCCCGAGCGGCTGGACCGCTACCTGCCCGTCCAGCTCAGGGCCGTGGCCGCGCTCATCAGGGCCGGGCGGCTGGACCAGCTCGTCATGCTGGCCAACTCCTCGGGGCGGGCCGGGCTGCGCGCCGACCTGACCGAGGTCCGCTGGGACGCGCACGTGCTGGTGCTCGGGCTGAGCGTGGAGGTGCTGAACGGGGAGGGCCGCCCGGAGCGGTTCCTGACGGACGGCGACCGGCTGTTCTGGAAGCCGCCGCGCGCCGTGGACGCCAGGCTGCTGCCGGAGAGCGTGCTCGACGTCACCGGCGCCGTCGAACGCGCCCGCATCGAGGTCTACCTGCGCCACGCCGGCACCGGTGACGTGCATTTCCTGCCGGTCGCGTACCAGGTGGACAGGGCCCAGGACGGACGCAGGCACGCCCGGGTGCGGATCCTCGGCGAGGCCAGGGTGGACGTGACCGCGGCCGCGCACGGCGAGCCGCTGCGGCCCGGCGAGTGGGAGGTCCACGTGCGCATGTTCGGCGGCGCGCACCAGGCCAGGAGCCGGGTGCGGCGGCCGGACGGCCCGCTCAACTGCCTCGGCGTGCTCGCCCAGCGGCCCAGGACGCGGCTGGTGGTGCCGTGCTGGACGGACACGGGGGAGCTGGGGCTGGCCGTCGAGCCGCGCTCGTTCACCGAGTCGATCGCGCTGGTGTCCCCGGGGGTGGACGTCAAGCTGCTCGGCGAGCACCTGTGGGTGGTGCTGCCCGTGCCGTACGTGCCGCCCAGCGGCGGCCCGCCGCTGGAGCTGGTGCTGCGCACGGCCGGACGGCGCGAGCGCGAGGTGTCGGCCCCCGCGCTGGTCGAGGCGGGCGTGCCCGGCAGGCTGGCCGGCCAGCTCGTGGCCAAGGTGCCGGTCAAGCGGAGGATGCCCGGCAGGGACAGTCTGGGACCGGGCGTCTGGCTGGCGACGCTGCGCGACGCGGAGGAGGAGCTCGGGCTGCGGTTCGCGGTGGAGCTGCGGCACGGCAGGGCGGTGGCGCGGCCCGCCACGGCCGTCACTCCGGAACGGCGCTTCCCGCTCGGCCGCGACACCGCCTGGCTGCGGCTGGCCCGCCGCCTGCCCGGCGCGCGCCGGGTGGTCCGGCTGGCGCGCGCGGGCAGGCACCGCTACCTCAAGGACTGACCGCGGGCGCGCCACCCGCGTTCTCCCCGAGCCGGTGCAGCCGGAGCGCGAGCTGGAGCTCCAGCGCCCGGCCCGGCTCCTGCCGGCCGTCGCCGAGCAGCCTGCCGACGCGGTCCAGCCCCGCGTGCGGGGACCTAGGCGGGCCGGGTCATGGACAGGACGTCCAGGGCGGCGTCGAGCTGGGCCTCCGTCAGGGTTCCCGCGGCGACGTGGCCGCGTTCGACGACCACCTCGCGGATCGTCCTGCGCTCCGCGAGCGCCTGCTTGGCGATCTTGGCCGCCTCCTCGTAGCCGACGTACCGGTTGAGCGGGGTGACGATCGAGGGGGAGGACTCGGCGTACTCGCGCAGGCGGTCGACGTCGGCGGTGATGCCGGAGACGCAGCGGTCGGCCAGGAGGCGGGAGACGGCGGCCAGCAGCCGGATGGACTCCAGGATGTTGCGGGCGATGAGCGGGAGCTGGACGTTCAGCTCGAAGGAGCCGGAGGCGCCGGCGAAGGTGATGGCGGCGTCGTTCCCGATGACCTGGGCGGCGACCATGGCCGTGGCCTCGGGGATGACCGGGTTGACCTTGCCTGGCATGATCGACGAGCCCGGCTGCAGGTCGGGCAGGTTGATCTCGCCGAGACCCGCGCGGGGCCCCGAGCCCATCCACCGCAGGTCATTGACGATCTTGTTCAGCGACACGGCCACGACCTTGAGCTGGCCGGACAGCTCGACGATGGAGTCCTGCGCGCTCTGCGCCTCGAAGTGGTCGGCCGCCTCACGGAAGCCGAGTCCGGTGGCCTCGCGCAGTTTGGCGATCGCCTTCTCGGCGAACCCCGGCGGCGTGTTGATGCCGGTGCCGACCGCGGTGCCGCCCAGCGGGAGCTCCAGCACGTGGTCCAGGGCCCGCCGCACCCGGACCACGCCGTGCTCCACCTGGGTGGCGTAACCGCCGAACTCCTGGCCCAGGGTGACCGGCGTGGCGTCCATCAGGTGGGTCCGCCCCGCCTTCACCACGTCGTCGAACTCGGCCGCCTTGGTCCGCAGCGCGATCGCCAGGTGCTCCAGCGAGGGCAGCAGATGGAAGGAGACCTCGGTGGCCGCCGCCACGTGGATCGAGGTCGGGAACACGTCGTTGGACGACTGGGAGGCGTTGACATGGTCGTTCGGGTGAACCGGGCGGCCCAGCCGCTCCTCGGCCAGCGTGGCGATGACCTCGTTGGCGTTCATGTTGGACGAGGTGCCCGACCCCGTCTGGAACACGTCCACGGGGAAATGGGCGTCGTGCTCGTTCTCCGCCACGTCGGCCGCCGCCTGGGCGATGGCCTCGGCCAACTCCTCGTCGATCACCCCCAGCTCGCCGTTGACCTCGGCGGCCACCGCCTTGACCAGGCCGAGCGCGGCTATGTGGGAGGGCTCGAGCGCCCGGCCGGAGATGGGGAAGTTCTCCACCGCTCGCTGGGTCTGCGCACGCCACTTCGCACCGGCGGGCACGCGCACCTCGCCCATCGAGTCGTATTCAACGCGATACTCGCTCATGCCTCCCAGTGTTACCCACGGAAAGCCGGTCAGTTCGTCAGCAGCGCCACGACCAGGATCACGATCACCACGGCGGCCGCGGCCGCGACGCCCATGAGCACCAGCATGCCGGTGCGGTTGCTCGGGGGCTGCTGCTCCATGCCGGCGATGGAGAACAGGTCGGTGCCCAGACCGGGCCCGTCGTTCGCCTCGGGCGGCCGGCGCGGCGGGAACGGCGGCTGCCGCGGGCCCTGCTGCGGCGGACCCTGGGGACCGGGCTGCTGCGGGTACGGCGTTGACTGCGGGGCCGAGTGCGGTGCCGAGTGCGGGGCCGAGTGCGGGGCCGGGTGGGGGGTCGAGTGCGGGGTGGGCTGCGGGCCCGACGGCTGCGGCGCCGGTCCGGGCCGCCGGCCGGGCTGGTCCTGGGGGGCGGGCGGGTAGACCTGGGTGCCGGGGGAGTCGAGCGGGTTGCGGGGCAGCCGGGTGGTGGCGAAGGCGCCCTCGTCGGACTGCCCCCCCTGCTGCCGCCCGTCCTGCTGCCGCGCGCCCGGGGAGCCCGGCGACTGGGGGAGCGGGGTCTTGGGGCGCATCATGCTGATCGTGCGCTCGGGGTCCTGCGGGCGGTCGGGCTGCCCGCCGGTGGGCGGGCCGCCGAACGCGTCGCGCCCCTCACCGTACGGACCGCCCCCACCGGCCCCGGCCCGGCCGTACGGGTCGGTCCCGGCCGAGGGGCCCGTGCCGTACGGGTCCCCGCCTGACGGTCCTGTGCCGTACGGGTCGCCGCCCGAGGGCCCTGTGCCGTAGGGGTTCGCGCCCGATGGTCCCGTGCCGTACGGGTCGGCGCCCGATGGTCCCGTGCCGTAGGGGTCGGCGGCCGGTGGGCCGGAGCCGAACGGGCTCGGGCCGGCGGGGTGGGGGCCGCCGCGCGCGGCCGGAGCCTGCGGGTACGGGCGGTCACCGGCGCCGGGACCGGCGCTGAAGTGGTTGAGACCGCCGGCCGGCACCCCGGAGGGGCCGCCGGGCCCGTCTGCCTGGGCGGGGCCGCCGGCCGGAACCGGGCCGGACGGCCGCGGAGAGGAGCCGGGACGGGAGGCGTGGGGCACGGAGGGCTCCTGGTCGGCGAAGGTCTCGGCCGCGACCGCCGGCATCTCGCTGGTGGGCGTATCGGCGACCATCCGCAGCATGGTCTCCGCCTGGGCGGCGTTCAACCGGCGCTTGTGATCCTTGATCAGCAGCCCGTCCAGCACCGGCCGCAGCGGCCCGGCCTGGGTGGGCGGATCGGCGTTCTCGCTGAGCAGCGCCGCCAGCGTCTCGGCGATGGTGGAGCGCTCGTACGCGGGACGGCCCTCGACGGCGAAGTAGAGCGTCGCCCCGAGCGACCAGAGGTCGGACTCGGGGCCGGTGTACTCGCCTCTGGCACGTTCCGGCGCGGTGTAGCCGGGGGAGCCGATGACCATGCCGGTCCTGGTCAGCCTCGGATCGCCCTCGGCCCTGGCGATGCCGAAGTCGGTGAGCACCACGCGCCCGGTCTCGGTGATGAGCACGTTGCCGGGCTTGACGTCGCGGTGGGTGATGCCCTGGGCGTGCGCGGCGCGCAGCGCGCCGAGCAGGTCGACGCCGATCTCCGCGACCAGCCGGGGCGGCAGCGGCCCCTCCTCGTCGATGACCTGCTCCATCGAGCGGCCCTCGACGAGCTCCATGATGATCCACGGCCGGTCGGCGTGCACGATCACGTCATGGATGGCGGCGACGGCCGGGTGGTTGACGCGCGAGGCGATGCGGCCTTCGCGGACCATGCGTTCGCGCAGCTCGGCGCGCTGCTCGTCGGTGAGGCCCGAGTCCTGGCGGATCTCCTTGACCGCGACGTCGCGGCCGAGCACACGGTCATGGGCGCGCCACACGGTGCCCATGGTGCCGCGGCCGAGTGGCGCGATGAGCTCGTACCGCTCCGCGAGCAGGTGCGTCTGCTGTTCCGGCATGAGAAGACGATATCGATTCTCGCTTGGGAAGTGCTTTACCCTCGCTTGCGAAGTTCTCTTGGCCAGAACCGCCGAGGAAGGAACAACTTTATCACCGTCGTCAGGAAACGGGCAGGTGCCAATGGCGCCGGCCGGGATTCGACCCGGCGGCGGTGCACGCCCTCACCGGAGCGGCGTTCCTGCCGTTGGGGCGGGACGTTCAACGCCGGGGTGCCCATGTCGGCCCGGTGCAGCCCGCGGTGCGCGGGCCGGCGGGCGAAGGCGGGCGCGGTCGGCGCCATCGCCGGGCGCGGGAGCCGGCGCGGGGTCAGCGGCTCCTCCGCCGAACCGCCCGCCGCGACCCGGGCGAGCATCAGCGAGGCCCGCACGGAGTCGAGCCGGGTGTGGGGGTCGATGCGCAGCAGCGCGTCCAGGACCGGCGCGAGCGGCCCGGCCTTGGTCATCGGGATCGGCTCGCCACTGGTCAGCGCGGCGAGCGCGGCGGCGGCCGTACGCCGGCCGTGCAGGCCCCGGCCCTCGACGGCGGTGTAGAGGGTCGCGCCGAGCGACCACAGGTCGGCGGCCGGGCTGGCCTTGGCGCCGAGCACGCGCTCCGGCGCGATGTAGCCGGCCGAGCCGAGCACGATGCCGGCCTGGGTGATGGAGACGTCGCCTTCGAGCGCGGCCAGGCCGAAGTCGGTGAGCACCGCGCGGTCCTCCAGGACCAGCACGTTGCTGGGCTTGACGTCGCGGTGGAGGATGCCCTTGGCGTGGACGGCGCGCAGCGCCCCGAGGATCTGGCGGCCGATCTCGGCCACCCGGCGCGGCTCCAGCGGGCCCTCCACCTGGATGACCTGCTCCAGCGACCTGGCGCGGAGCAGCTCCATGACGATCCACGGCCGGTCGTCCTCGGTGACCACGTCGAAGACCGTGATCACGGACGGGTGCGCCACCATCGCGGTCGCCCGGCCCTCGCGTTCGGTGCGCGCGCACAACTCGGCGCGCAACTCCTCGTCGAGGACCTTGGGCAGGCGGACCTCCTTGACCGCCACTTCACGGTTGAGCAGCTCGTCATGTGCCCGCCACACGGTGCCCATGCCGCCGCGTCCGACCGGCTCCACGAGCCGATAGCGCGCGGCGAGAAGGTAACCGGAGGGCGCACGCATGCCTGGCAGCTTACCTATTTGTGTAAACCGACCAGTAGAGGCCGGGCCGATAATTTGTTGCGAATCCAAGTCAAGTCACCTGACAGGACGAGTCATTACGGCGGCGGCCCATTCGCCCGCAGGTCTCCTGAAAGGCGCGCGCCCGACACCGTCAGCAGGCTGTAAGGCTGTGGTAAGGACACGGGGGCATGCTGGACGCAGCGGGAAGGATTCCTCAGGAAGAGGCCGGAACTGTCGGTGCCGGTCGTCAGAATGGAGGCATCCGCCCGAAGGTTGACGAGCGAAGACCAGAGGACGTGAGGACGATGCGCCGGATTCAGATCCGCCGCCGGCCCCGAAGGCCGGCCCCGGACTCACTGGACCTCCGCACGCCGTCGGGGCGCAGGCTGCCCTACTGAGACACAGTCCATCAGGAGTGCATCTGAGAGGTGCGAAATGTGCAGTCACTTCCCCGTATGTCCCAGTGCTGACGCATTGAACCGTGAGGCGGCTCACGTGGTCAAGGCCCACCCCGACCAGGGATGGAGCCTGCTCTGCAACGGCGTGGTGCTGTTCGAGGACACCGGCCTGCTGCTTCCCGACGGCTCGGTCATCGCCCCCCACCGCGCGCTGGTCGCGGCCTGAGGGCCCTCAGCCCCGCCGGCCGATGGTCAGCACCGGCCCGGTGGTGTCGGTGAAGAAGTCGTTGCCCTTGTCGTCGACCACGACGAAGGCGGGGAAGTCGACCACCTCGATCTTCCAGACCGCTTCCATCCCGAGCTCCGGATACTCCAGCACCTCGACCTTCTTGATGCAGTCCTGCGCCAGCCGGGCCGCCGGGCCGCCGATGGAGCCGAGGTAGAACCCGCCGTACTGCCGGCAGGCCTCGGTCACCTGCCCCGACCTGTTGCCCTTGGCCAGCATCACCATCGAGCCGCCCGCCGCCTGGAAGCGCGCCACGTACGAGTCCATCCGGCCCGCCGTGGTCGGCCCGAACGAGCCGGACGCGTAGCCCTCGGGCGTCTTGGCCGGGCCCGCGTAGTAGACCGCGTGGTCCTTCAGGTACTGCGGCATCTCGCCGCCCTGGTCGAGCAGCTCGGCGATCTTGGCGTGTGCGATGTCGCGGGCCACGACCAGCGGCCCGGTGAGGGACAGGCGGGTCTTGACCGGATACTTCGACAGCTCGGCGAGGATGTCCGGCATCGGCCGGTTGAGGTCGATGGAGACCACGTCGTCCGACAGGTGCTCGTCGGTGGTCTCAGGCAGGAACCGCGCCGGGTCGGTCTCCAGCCGCTCCAGGAACACGCCCTCAGGGGTGATCTTGGCGAGCGCCTGACGGTCAGCCGAGCAGGAGACCGCGATGGCCACCGGGCAGGAGGCGCCGTGCCGCGGCAGCCGGATCACCCGCACGTCGTGGCAGAAGTACTTGCCGCCGAACTGCGCGCCGATGCCGAGCTTCTGCGTCAGCTCGAAGACCTTGGCCTCCAGCTCCAGGTCGCGGAAGCCGTGGCCGGAGGCGGAGCCCTCGGTGGGGATCGAGTCGAGGTAGCGGGCGCTGGCGTACTTGGCGGTCTTGAGCGCGTACTCGGCGGACGTGCCGCCGACCACCACCGCCAGGTGGTAGGGCGGGCAGGCGGCGGTGCCGAGCGAACGGATCTTCTCCTCCAGGAAGGCCATCATCCGCTTCTCGTTGAGCACGGCCTTGGTCTCCTGGTACAGGAACGACTTGTTGGCCGAGCCGCCCCCCTTGGCCATGAACAGCAGCTTGTACTCGTCGGGGTGGCCGTGCGGGTCCTCGGCGTACAGCTCGATCTGCGCGGGCAGGTTGCTGCCGGTGTTCTTCTCGTCCCACATGGTCAGCGGGGCCATCTGCGAGTAGCGCAGGTTGAGCCTGGTGTAGGCGTCGTAGACGCCGCGCGAGAGGTGCTCGGCGTCGCGGCCGTCGGTCAGCACGTGACGGCCGCGCTTGCCCATGACGATCGCGGTGCCGGTGTCCTGACACATGGGGAGCACGCCGCCGGCCGAGATGGAGGCGTTCTTCAGCAGGTCGAGCGCCACGAACCGGTCGTTGCCGCTGGACTCGGGGTCATCGACGATCTTGCGGAGCTGGGCCAGATGGGACGGGCGCAGGAAGTGGGAGATGTCGTGGACGGCGGTCTCCGTGAGCAGCCGCAGCGCCTCGGGGTCCACCTCCAGGAATGTCCGCCCCGCCGCTTCGACCGTCCGCACCCCCTCCGCGGTGATCAGCCGGTATTCCGTGTCGTCGGCGCCCAGCGGGAGAAGGTCGGTGTAGTCGAAGTCGGCCATGTCCATCCTTTCGATCCGCTAAGAGGGTACGCCGTCGCTGGTCTTCGTCCGTCCCCTGGGGGGCGCGGGAATCGGCGCGGGAATCGGCGCGGGAATCGGCGCGGACGTACGGGGACGCGACCGGCCCAGCCCGAGCAGGATGCCCGCGATCACCAGCCCCGCCCCCGCGAGGTCGTACGCGGAGGGCGCGGCGATGCCGAGCACCAGGCCGGTGACGATCGCGCCGACGGGGATGAGCCCGGCGAACAGCCCGGCCCGGCCCGGCCCCAGCTTGGGCAGCGACGTGTACCAGAGCAGGAACGCCAGCACCGTCACCACCACCGCCAGATAGCCGAACCCCAGTGCCTCGGTCAGGGTCGGCACCCGCAGCATGCCGGACCCCTCCCGCGCCAGCCCGATCACGGCCAGCACCGGCACCGCCAGCACGGTCGCGTACGCCGACACCCGGATGGCGCCCAGCTTCGGCAGCAGCGGCAGGGCCAGCAGGGAGAAGCAGATCTCGCCCGCCAGCGCGCCGAGCGCCCACAGCAGGCTGGGCAGCGTGCCGCTGCCCAGCCCGGTGGCCAGCGTCGCGCCGGCCACCACCACGCCGGCCCCGGCGAGCAGCCGCGGCGCGGGACGGCCGCCGGCGAAGGAGAGCCAGAGCGGCACGGTGCCGAGGACGGTGCCGACGAGCACGGGCCCGGCGGCGCGGGCGGACTCGATCACGAACACGTTGAACAGCGCCAGCCCGGTCAGGGCCAGCGCGCCGAGCAGCAGCCACTCGCGCGCCGTCAGCCGGACGAAGCGCAGGCCCATGACGCGGGTGACCGCCACCAGGATGACGGCCGCGACCGCGTAGCGCACCGCCTGCCCGCCGTAGACGGGATAGTCCCCGACCAGATCCGACACTCCCGCGAGTGTCCCCACGCAGAACATGGCCAGGGCGGCACCGGCGGCTCCATTTCTCATGCCTGCCAGGCTAGGAGCACAATGGTCCTGCTAAACAGTCCAATCCATCGCTCTGACAGAGGACCATTGTGGCCGACCTCCATGTGCCGATAAATCGGGAAATAGGCGGGATCGCCGGGCAGATCGCCTCCGAGCTGCGCGACGCCGTCCGCCACGGCCGCCTGGCCCCGGGCACCCGCCTGCCCGCCACCCGCGACCTCGCCGCCGACCTGCGCGTCTCCCGGGGCGTGGTGGTCGAGGCGTACGAGCAGCTCGTCGCGGAGGGGTTCCTGGTCTCCCGCGTCGGCGCCGGCACCCAGGTCGCCCCCACCGCCGCGCACCGCGCCGAGCCCCCGCCGGACGGCCTGGACCGCGCCCCGTACTACGGGCACCGGCCGACCTCGCCCGACCTCGGCTTCTTCCCGCGCGAGCGCTGGCTGGCCGCGGTCCGTCACGTGCTCACGACGATGCCCGGCGACGCCCTCGACTACGGCGACCCCGGCGGCGTCCCGGAGCTGCGCGAGGAGCTGGCCGGCTACCTGAGGCGGGTCAGGGCGGCCGACGTGGGCCCGGAGAACCTGGTCGTGGTCGGCGGCGTGGCCCAGGGCCTGAGCCTGATCCTGCGGGCGCTGGCGGGGTCCGGCCGGATCCGCCTGGCGGTGGAGGACCCCGGCAGCACCCGCCAGCTTCCGCTGCTGCGCCGCGCGGGCGCCGACGTGGTCCGGGTGCCGGTGGACGAGCAGGGTCTGGACGTGGCGGCGCTGGCGGCCCGGCGCGCGGAGGCGGCGCTGGTCACGCCCGCCCACCAGTTCCCCATGGGGGTGGTGCTCTCACCGGCGCGGCGGGCCGCCCTGATGGCGTGGGCCCGCGACGGCGACCGGTTCATCCTGGAGGACGACTACGACGCCGAGTTCCGCTTCGACCGGGACCCGGTCGGCTGCCTGCAGGGGCTCGCGCCCGACCGGGTGATCCTGTCGGGCAGCGTGAGCAAGGCGCTCGCGCCCGGCCTGCGGCTGGGCTGGGTGGTGGCCCCCGCGCCCGTGGCCGAGGCGGTCCGCCGCGCCCGGGGCGAGCTGGACCTGGGCTCGCCGGTGGTCGAGCAGTACGCGCTGGCCCACTTCCTGCGCACCGGCGGTTACGACAAGCACCTGCGGCGGATGCGCCGGGAGTACCGCCGCCGCCGGGACGCCCTGGTGGAGGCGCTGGCCGGGGAACTGCCCGAGGTCCGGGTCCGGGGCATCGAGGCGGGCCTGCACGTCTATCTGGAGCTGCCGGCGGGCTGGGACGAGGACCGGGTGGTGGCGGCGGCCCTGGAACTGGGCCTGGTGGCCGAGCCGGTGGGGCCGATGCGCGAGGGCGACGGCCCGCCGGCGGTGGTGGCCGGCTTCGCCCGGTTGCCGGCCCGCCGCGCGGCGGAGACGATTCGAGGGCTTAAAGTCCTTATGTCTGGACAAAAAGGGATCTAGAGGTTGCACAGGCAGAGGAGGGGCCATGCGCGTGGGACTGCTCGGGCTGGGCCGGATCGGCGCGTTCCACGCCGCGACGCTGGCCGCCCACCCGCTGGTCGACGACCTGATCGTGGCGGACCCCGTACGGACCTCCCCGCACGGCAGGACGGGCGACCCCTTCGACGCCGACGCGGTGGTCATCGCCACCCCCACGAGCACCCACGCCGAACTGCTCCTGGAGGCCTGCCGCCGGGGCGTCCCCGCGTTCTGCGAGAAACCGGCGGCCGGTGACGTCAGGGGCACGCTGGAGGTGCTGGAGGCGGCGCGCGGCAACCGGGTGGCGATCGGGTTCCAGCGCAGGTTCGACGCCGGGTACGCGGCCGCCGCGGGCGCGCTGCGCCGGGGCGAGCTGGGCGACCTGCACCGGGCGCACCTGATCACCGCCGACCCCGCGCCCCCGCCCGCCGCCTACATCCCGCCGTCCGGCGGGATCTTCCGCGACTGCCACATCCACGACTTCGACATCCTGCGCTGGGTGACCGGCCGCGAGGTGGTCTCGGTGTACGCGACGGGGGCCAACCGGGGCGCCGCGTTCTTCGCCGAGGCGGGCGACGTCGACACCAGCGCCGCCCTGCTCACCCTGGACGACGGCACGCTCGCCACCGTGCAGGGCTCGCGCTACAACGGCGCCGGGTACGACGTGCGCATGGAGCTGGCGGGCACCCGGGGCACGATGGCCGTGGGCCTGGGCCCGCGCGCCCCGCTCACCTCGACCGAGGGCCTCACCCCTGGAGGCGAGCCCTGGCCGGACTTCGTCGCCCGGTTCGCCGACGCCTACCGGGCCGAGCTGGACGCGTTCCTGCGCGGCGCGGACGGGCTGTGCGCGGTGGACGACGCGCTGGCGGCGCTGCTCGTCGCCGAGGCGGCCGAGCTGTCGCGTCGCGAGCGCCGGCCGGTCGACCTGACCGAGGTCACCCCGACGCGCTGAGCCGCCCGCCTCACGGCCATGACACCCCGCGTCACGGCCCCGACGCGCTGAGCCGCCCGCCTCACGGCCGCGACGCCACCGGCTTCGGCTCGAACCCCTTGGCCAGGACCACGATGGCGGCGGCGAGCACCAGCGGCGCGGCGAACCCCACGCGCATGCCGGCCGCGTCCGCGAGCCCGCCCACCAGGGCCGCGCCCACGATGAAGCCGACGTAGTTGAACAGGTTGACCCGGGCGATCGCCACCCCGGTGCCCGCGGGGTCCAGCCGTCCCGCGGCCGAGAACGACTGCGGCGCCACCACCGACAGCCCCACCCCGGTCAGCCCGAAGGCCACCACCGCCAGCGGCTGTCCCGGCGCGAACACGATCCCCAGGAAGCCCAGTGTGGCGATCGCCCCGCCCAGCCTGACCACGGTGGCGGGACCGTACCGCCTGACCGCCACGTCACCGGCCAGCCGCACGAGCAGCGTGGTGGCCTGGTACGCGGCGTAGGCCAGCGGGATCACCCGGGCGTCGGCGAGCAGTTCGTCCTGCATGAAGACGGTGCTGAAGTTCGAGACCGCGGCGTCGCCCACGTACAGGAAGCCCATCGCCAGGCAGAGCGGGATGATCGGCCGCCACGGGACCCCGGTCGCGGCGGCGCGCCCGGCGGTCTCGGCCCGCTCCTCCTCCGGCGCGTACAGGCGGGGGCCGGCGTGCAGCGAGCCGGCGACGGCGAACACCATCGGGATCGCCATGACCGCCTCCAGCGGCAGCGCGTCGCCCGCCGCCGCCACCCACAGCGCTCCGGCCAGGCTGAAGACGCTCCACAGGCAGTGGAAGCCGTTCAGCACGGCCCGCCCGTACCGGCGCTCGACCGCGACGCCCTGCATGTTCATGCCCGCGTCCACCGCGCCGACCGCCACCCCGAACAGCAGCAGCGCCGGCACCAGGAGCGGCACGCCGGGAGCCAGGCCGGACAGGACGACGGCGACGGCGACGGCGGGCTGGGCCAGGCGGAGCAGGAGCCGGCTGCCCAGCCGGGCGGCGAAGGCGCCCGCCGCCACGCTGCCCACGCCCGCGAACACCGGCACGATGAGCAGCAGCGCGGTCAGCGCCCCGGTGCTCAGGCCGTGTTTGTCCTGCAGGTGGGCGACCTGGGTGAGCAGGGTGGCGAAGGACAGGCCCTGGACCGCGTACACGGTGAAGGTGGCGAGGCGGGCTTGGCGATCACGCGGAGACGGCACGGCGGCCTCCTGAATGGGGGGAATTAACGTGAGGCTGGGTCAGGTTAGTCCCTGAGATCGCCGCTCCACCAGCACTCGGCCGGGTCCGTCTCACCGGCGCCCGGCCGTCCCGGCGACGCGGCGTTCCCGCCCGGTGATTCGGGACGCCGGGATCAGGCCGAACGTCGTGCCCGCCGGATATCGTGGGAGGCGTGAAGGAACGCCCGGGATCGTGGCTGCCCCGTCTGCAGGAGGCGGGCGAACGGCTGGCCGACGAGTGGGTGTCGGCCCGCCGCCCCCGCAAGGACGACCTCCCCCAGCCCGCCGAGCTGCGGGCGTCCGACGCCGACCGCGAGCGCATCGCGCAGGTCCTCCAGGACGCGCACGCCGACGGGCGGCTCACGCTGGAGGAGCTGGAGGAGCGGCTCGGCGTCCTCTACGCGGCCCGCACGCTCGGCGAGCTGGTCAAGCTCACCGAGGACCTGCTGCCCGCCGAGGAGCAGCCGCTCAACCTCGACGACAGGCCGGTCTCCGCGTTCTTCCGGCAGCAGGAGCGGGGCGGGCGCTGGGTGGTGCCCGCGGAGCTCGACGTCACCGCCATGTTCGGCACCACGAAGCTCGACCTCCGCGACGCGATCCTGCAGAACCGGCGCGTTGTCATCAACGCCACCCTGGTCTTCGGCGGGCTGGAGATCCGCGTGCCCGAAGGGCTCGAGGTCATCCGCGTCACCAAGGACAAGACCGCGCGGCTCACCAAGGGGCCCGAGGAGCCCGGCGCGCCCGTCGTCGAGGTCCGCACCACCAACTTCGTCGGCGACGTCTCGGTCAAGCAGCCCCGCCGCCGCAAGCGCCGCTGATCAGCCCGCGGTGTCGAAGTTGATCGCGCTGTAGGCGCGCAGCTTCCACAGCTGGTGCTCGCTCTCGATCTTGCGGATCGTGCCCGAGCGCCCGCGCATCACCAGCGACTGGGTCATCGCCACGCCGCCGCGGTAGCGTACGCCGTCCATCAGCTGGCCCTGGGTGATGCCCGACGCCGCGAAGAACACGTCGTCCGACCTGACCAGGTCGTTCGTGCTCAGCACCTGGTCGAGGTCCAGCCCGGCGTCCAGGGCCTTGCGCCGCTCGGCCTCGTCGCGCGGCCACAGCTTGCCCTGGATGACGCCGCCCAGGCACTTGAGCGCGCACGCGGCCACGATGCCCTCGGGCGTGCCGCCGATGCCCATCATCAGGTCGATGGCGGTGCCGGTGCGCGCGGCCATGATCGCGCCGGCCACGTCGCCGTCGGTGATGAACTTGATCCGGGCCCCGGTCTCCCTGATCTCCTTGACGAGCTGCTCGTGACGGGGACGGTCGAGCACCACCACGGTGACGTCGGAGGGCGAGCAGTGCTTGGCCTTGGCCACCGCCCTGATGTTGTCGCCCACCGGGCGCTCGATGTCGACCACGTCGGCCGCCTCGGGGCCCGTCACCAGCTTCTCCATGTAGAACACGGCCGACGGGTCGTACATCGACCCGCGCTCGCTCACCGCGATGACCGACACCGCGTCGGGCATGCCCAGGGCGGTCAACCGGGTGCCGTCGATCGGGTCCACGGCCACGTCGCACTCGGGCCCGCTGCCGTCACCGACCTGTTCGCCGTTGAACAGCATCGGGGCCTTGTCCTTCTCGCCCTCCCCGATGACCACCACGCCGTTCATCGACACCGTGTTGATGAGCTGGCGCATGGCGTTCACCGCCGCGCCGTCGGCGCCGTTCTTGTCACCCCGGCCCACCCAGCGCGCCGCGGCCATCGCGGCCGCCTCCGTAACGCGGACGAGCTCAAGAGCGAGGTTACGGTCGGGGGCGTGCGCGCCCGTGGCCAGCGGCTCGGGGACCGAGGTCTGTTCGGACATGATAAGTGAGGCCTCCTCGTGACGACTATCCCGATGGTAGTTGTCCCTGTATCCCCGGTCAGCGGAGGATAATGTGCCAGCCATGAGCAGCGATGTGGAACCGACCGTGACAGCCCGCACGTCCGAGCGCGGCGCCGCCACGCGTTCGGCCCTGCTGCGCGCCGCCAGGGACGTGTTCGTCTCCAAGGGCTTCGCCGAGGCGGGCGTGACCGATGTGGTGGCCGCGGCCGAGGCCAGCGTCGGCAGCCTCTACCACCACTTCGCCGGCAAGGCCGACCTCTACCTCACGCTGTTCGAGGAGTTCCAGTCACGCCAGACGCAGCGCACCAAGCAGGCCGCGCGGGCCGCCCGTGAGGCCGGCGAGACCGACCCGATGCGGGTCTTCGTCAGCGCCGCCCGCGCCTATCTCGACGGCTGCCTGGCCGAGCGCGAGCTCGCCGCGCTGTTCCTGCGCGGCGACGGGCCGCCCGGCTTCGAGGTCGTCATGCGCGACCGGCTCCGCACCTGGGCGCGCCGGAACGCCGCGCTCTTCGACGACGAGAACGCGCTCGTCATCGTCCTGACGGGGGCGCTCGCCGGGGCCGTCAACGAGATCGTCCAGTCGGGGGACAGAAACCTGGCCGAGGAGGTCCTGGAGATCATCGGCCGCCTCCGCCCGGCCGGGTCCGCGACCGACGCCATCAGCGGGTAACCTCGCCAAGTGTGCAACGGTTCACCGAAGGTCTCCACGGCTATGTGGTAGCCGTGCTCGTCTGCCTGGCGGGGGTCGGCCTCTTCCTGCTCATCACGCCGCGGGGCGACGTGGAGCACATCCCGAGGCGCGACTACTCCATCACGGTGGCCAACTTCTCCCGTACGGTCCCGTACGCGGTGTGGTCGCCGGCCCAGGACCCCGAGGGGTGGATCCCCAACAGCAGCCGGGTCGCCCAGGGCGACAACGGCGCGCAGGTCCTGCACATCGGCTACGCGACGGCCGCGCGCGAGCACGCGATGTTCATCCAGAGCGACGAGAAGCCCGCGGCGGGGTTCGCCAACCGCATGGCCAACTCCGACAAGTCGGTCGGCACCCAGCAGGTGGGCGGCCAGACGTGGGAGCGGCGTTTCCGCGAGGACAAGAAGCAGCGCACCCTGGTCCGCGTGCTGCCCGACGTGACGCTGGTCGTGACCGGCACCGCTGACTGGACCGAGCTCGGCCGGCTCGCCGCCGCGCTGCGGGAGGGTCCCAAGCCGGCCACCTGAGCCGCCCGGACGCTGCTAGCATCAGCCTCCGCGTGGAAGGGCCGGCCCTTGACGGGGCGCCGGTTCTGCTGTCAACCACGTGAGAAGGCCCCCCCCCCG
>NZ_JAPNNL010000079.1 GCF_027620315.1 Nonomuraea corallina
CGTTCATGCGTGGGCTGGCCAATCTCCCGGTCCTGCAAGCCCTGCGCCGAGGGGGAGCGCCTGGCGGTGGGGGGTCACCGAGCGGATGAGGGGGATACGCCGGTCACACCGTGACGACCGGCCAAGGTCACTGTGGGTAGCCATGCTAGAGGATGGAAAGAGCGTGTGTGTCCCGGCTCGGTAGCGTCGCCTGAGGAGTCCGGCGTTCTCCTGAGCTGGGGTGAGCGGCCCGGTGAGCATCAGTTCGTCCCGAGTTTCTCGTTCAGCTCTTTCCGGTATCTCACGAACTCGCTCTCTTTGTCGGTGAATTTGGTGATTCTATGCACCTGGGGCGGGCCACCAAACCTGCCTCCCCCTCGTCGCGCCGCCCGTCCGCCGCCTGGCGGGCGAGCACACGGGTCACGGAACGTCACGGGCACACGACGGTACGGGGCCTCCGTCCCGATGTGCAGGCGCCCGACCACTTTAGCGATCTTCGACGGCGAAGATATCGTCCCGGGCGATACGACCGCGTCCCCTCCGTGGCATGCCGCGTCCCCGGCGGGACCCGTCCTGAGGCCGTGCCGGGCCCGGTGTGAACCGGACATGACCGGCGTCTGCCTCTGCCGGCGGACCTCCCGCGACAGCTCTCGCGACGAGATCAGCCGTGACGGGGCCAGCCGGGACGAGGTCGGCCCTGACGGCGGCCTGCGGGCAGGCCGGGGCGCGGCGGCGCGGCGGCCGGAGGGCGCGCCGAGCGGCGGGTGGGTGAGGGTGGTGAGTGGGGGTGGCCGACGGCCCGTCATGAGGCGGGGTCGCCGGGCGGGATCACGGGGTGACCCGGCGGCCGCTCCGTGGCCCGCTCGGAGTCGAGGGCGTCCTGCAGCAGCACCACCGCCGCCGCCTGGTCGATGACCCCGCGCTGCTTCCTGGCCCGCACGCCGCTGGCGCGCAGCCCCTGCTGGGCGGCGACCGTGGTCAGCCGCTCGTCGAAGAGCCGGACCGGCGTCGGGGCCAGCCGGCCCGCGAGCAGGCCGGCGAACTCACGGGCGAGGGCCGCGGCGGGCCCCTGGCGTCCGGACAGCGACGTGGGCAGCCCGACCACCACCTCGATCGCCTCGTACTCGGCGGCCAGGGCGGCGATGCGGTCGAGGTCGCCCTTGCCGCGCTTGACGGTCTCCACCGGCGTGGCGAGCATCCCCGAAGGGTCGCTGCGCGCCACGCCGATGCGTACGGACCCGACGTCGACGCCGAGCCGTGTGCCGAACCTCATGTCAGCCGAGTTGCTCCGTGATGGTCTGTTCGACGAGCCGCAGCGCGTCGCCGATCGCCTCGGGGCGGCTGCCACCGCCCTGCGCGACGTCGTCCTTGCCGCCACCGCCACCTCCAAGCGCCTTGGCGGCGACGCCGACCAGCCTTCCGGCCTTGAGCCCGCGCTCGCGTCCCGCCTCGTTGACCGCGGCGACCACCACGGGCCGGTCGGAGGGGACGCCGGCGACCACGATCACCGCCGGCCGATCGGATGGGAACCTGCCGCGTACATCCAGCGCGAGCTTACGCAGATCGTCCGCGATCGTGCCATCAGGCGCGCGGTGTGTCACGACGGATACTCCACGCAGGTCAGCCGCCTTGGCGGCGAGCTCGGCCGCCACCTGCAGCACCTGCGCCGAACGGAGCTTCTCCAGCTCCTTCTCCGCCGTGCGCAGCCGGGTGACGATGCCCTCGACGCGCTCGGGCAGCTCCTCGCGGCGCGCCTTGAGCTGCTCGGTGAGCTGGGAGACCAGCACGCTCTCACGCGCCAGGTAGCGGAAGGCGTCGATGCCGACCAGGGCCTCGACGCGGCGCACGCCCGCGCCCACCGACTGCTCGGCCAGCACCTTGACCAGGCCGAGCTGTCCGGAGCTGTGGACGTGGGTGCCGCCGCACAGCTCGCGGGAGTAGTCGCCGATCTCGACCACCCGGACCTCGTCGCCGTACTTCTCGCCGAACATGGCCAGCGCGCCCATCGCCCTGGCCTCGGCCTGCGAGGTGTAGAAGGCGTTGACCTTCAGGTCGTTGACGAGGACCGCGTTGACCTCGTCCTCGACGTCGCGCAGCACGCTCGCCGGGACCGCGCCCGTGGAGGTGAAGTCGAAGCGGAAGCGGCCGGGCGAGTTTTCGGAACCCGCCTGGGCGGCGGTCTCGCCGAGCGCGTTCTTGAAACCGCGGTGGACCATGTGGGTGGCGCTGTGGCTGCGCGAGATCGCGCGCCGCCGCTCCAGGTCGATCTCGGCGTGCGCCTCGTCGCCGGTCTTGAGCTCGCCGCTGCGGATCTTGCCGCGGTGCACGACGAGACCCGCGATCGGGGCCTGCACGTCGAGGATCTCGACCTCGGCGCCGCCGGTGCGGATGACGCCCTGGTCGGCGAGCTGGCCGCCGCCCTCGGCGTAGAACGGGGTGCGGCCGAGCACGACCTCCACGGTGGCGCCGGCGCCCGCCGCGGGGACCGGCGTGCCGTCCACGAGGATGCCGACGACGGTGGTGTCGGTCACGGTCTCGTCGTAGCCGAGGAACTCGACCTTGCCCGCCTGCTCCAGGAGCCGGCCGAAGACGGAGATGTCGGCGTTGCCGGTCTTCTTCGCCGCCGCGTCGGCCTTGGCGCGCTCGCGCTGCTCCTTCATGAGGCGGCGGAAGCCCTCCTCGTCGACCTTGAGGCCCTGCTCCGACGCCATCTCCAGGGTGAGGTCGATCGGGAAGCCGTAGGTGTCGTGGAGCTGGAAGGCCTGCTCGCCGGAGAGCGCGGAGCCCTTCTTGCGCTTGGTCTCCTCGACGGCCACGTCGAAGATCGCGGTGCCGGTGCGGAGCGTGCCCAGGAACGACGCCTCCTCGGCGTCGATCACCGCGTGGATCTGCGGCGCGTCGGCCTTGAGCTGGTCGTACTGCTCCCCCATGACGTTGATCGCCACGTCGGTGAGGGTGTGCATGAGCCGCTGGTCGCCGGAGCCGAGCAGCCGGAGGTTGCGGACCGTGCGGCGGATCAGGCGGCGCAGGACGTAGCCGCGGCCCTCGTTGCCCGGCATGACGCCGTCGGCCACGAGCATGGTGCCGGCCCGCACGTGGTCGGCGATGACGCGCAGGCTCACGTCGGTGCGCGCGTCGCGGCCGTAACCGGTGCCGGTGAGCTCGGCGGCCTTGTCGAGGATCTTGTAGGTGGTGTCGATCTCGTAGATGTTGTCGACGCCCTGCAGGATCGCCGCCATGCGCTCCAGGCCCATGCCGGTGTCGATGTTCTTGCTGGGCAGCTCGCCGACGATGTCGAAGTCGACCTTGGAGCGGACCTCGCCGAGCTGGTCCTGCATGAACACGAGGTTCCACACCTCGAGATAGCGGTCCTCGTCGGCGACCGGGCCGCCCTCGCGGCCGTACTCCGGGCCGCGGTCGTAGTAGATCTCCGAGCACGGGCCGCCGGGGCCGGGCACGCCCATGTGCCAGTAGTTGTCCTCCAGGCCGCGGCGCTGGATGCGGTCGGCGGGCAGGCCGACCTTGTCGTGCCAGATGGCGAACGCCTCGTCGTCGTCCTGGTAGACCGTCGCCCACAGCCGGTCCTCGGGGAAGCCGAAGCCGCCCTCGGACTCGGGCTTGGTGAGCAGCTCCCAGGCGTACGGGATCACCTCGGCCTTGAAGTAGTCGCCGATGGAGAAGTTGCCCAGCATCTGGAAGAACGTCGCGTGACGGGTCGTCTTGCCGACCTCGTCGATGTCGGGGGTCCGCACGCACTTCTGGGCGGTGGCCAGCCGTGACGCCGGAGGCTTGCGCTGCCCCAGGAAGTACGGCTTGAAAGGCACCATACCCGCGTTGACCAGGAGAAGCGTCGGGTCCTCAGCGATCAGGCTGGCCGAGGGCACTACTTTGTGCCCACGCTCCTCGAAGAAGCGCAGGAAGCGGCGCGCGATCTCTGCCGACTCCATGGTGGCCATCCTTTGCGTTAGTCGATGTGATCAGGTTTGTCGAGGCCGAAGCGGGCCCGCAACTCGATTTCGCGGCCGGCGGCCTCGCCGAGCGCGTCTGACGTAAAGTCTCTCACCTGTTCGAGCATGCCCGCGGCGTTGTGCACGGTCTTGCGGGCCACGTGGTGGGGGTGGAGCGCCTGCAGCTTGCGCATCACCCACATCGACAGGAACGCGCCGAGCGACAGGTAGAACAGCCGTCTGATCATCGCCGCCGCCCCGTCCTGCGCGGCCTGCGGGCCTCGATGGCCCGGCGCACGCCGTAGCCGAGCGACGAGACCTTGATCAGCGGGCCGGTGAACACGGTCTGGGTCACGGCGCTGAGCTTGGCCGCGTGACCGCTCACCTGCTTGACGTCCCTGGCGATGGACTCGACGGCGATGAGCTGCCGGTTGGTCTCGTTGACGGTGAGGCTCAGGTCGTCGAGCAGCGGCGTCAGGCGGGTGTTGAGCTCGGAGACCGCTTTCGTCGTCTCGGTGAGCAGCCTGGCGAGCTTGACGAGCACCATGACGAGAACGCTGACCAGGACCACCCAGCCCGTGGCCGCGATCAGCCCGGCGACCTCTCCAGCGGTAAGCATCCGCATCTCCCTCGTACGCTGGGCCGGAACGCCAAGACCCTATCGCGTCCTGCGGACGAGGTCGGCGAGCGCGGCGGCCGAGAGCGCCCGGCGGCCCGCCCCGGACCCGGCCCCGACCTCGGACGCGACCCCTCCCCCAGAACGTCGGCCGCGAACGGAACACCCGACCGCAGAGCCCGCCGCGGCGCGCCCGGCACGGCCCGGCAGAGCGTACGGCGGCGGTCAGGCGGGGCGCCCGGCGCGGGGACGGCGGTGGACCGGCTACGGGACGCGGGCGTAGGCGCGTGCCGGGGCGGCGCCCGAGGCGGCGTGGGGCCGGACGGCCGAGAAGAAGGCGCCCGCGGGCGGGAGGGCTTCGAGGCCGGTGAGGGACTCGACTACGGGGATGCCCGCTTCCAGGAGGATCTCCCTCGCCTCCCCGAGCGTGGGGGCGTCGGTGGCGACCAGGGCCGCGGCCTGCGACGCCAGCCGGCGGGCGGCCGCCCCGGTCAGGCCTTCGGCGGCCTGCGTCTGGAGCAGGACGGCGTGACCGCGAACGGCGAAGGGAGCCAGGGCGCCGACGTCGATCGCCGTCCATCTCGCCCCCGAGACCCTCACCACGACGGCGGGCAGCTCGATCGTACGGGCGAGCTCGGACGAGTTCCCCCCGCGCGTCACCGCGGCCCCGGCCGTTTCTGTCGCGTCGGCCCGGAGGAGGGCTGCGGCGGGGAGCTCCAGGCGGGTGCCGGGCATGTCCAGCGGGACGACGCCGCCCCGGAAGGGACCTCCGGCGGCGCGGTCGGAGGGGCCGCCCCGAGTGCCCTTGTGCGGCTCGGGGAAGACGCGCACGCCGGAGAGCCGGACCCCGTCGGTCATCAGCAGCCCGAGCGAGGCCACGAAGAGCGCGGCGATCTCGTCCTCGGTGACGTCCGGCGAGGGCACGTCCACGCGGAAGTCGTGGACGGTCAGATCACCGCCGTTGCCGAAGGTGACGGAGGCGTCGAACGCGGCGCGGTGATCGGTCATGACGGGGAGCCGCGCAGGAAGTCGCGGATGCGGGCCCAGCGTTCGGCGACGGGCGCCTCGGCGCCGTGGCGGGTCGGCTCGTAGTAGCGCCGGTCGCGGATCTGCTCGGGCGCGTAGTCCTGGCGGACGAGGCCGTGGTCGAAGTCGTGCGGGTACTTGTAGCTCTCGCCGTGGCCGAGCTTGGCGGCGCCGGGGTAGTGGGCGTCGCGCAGGTGACCGGGAACCTGGCCGATGAGGCCGCGCCGGACGTCGCCGACGGCCGCCCCGATAGCCTTGACCACGGCGTTGGACTTGGGCGCCAGCGCGCAGTGGATGACGGCGTGCGCGAGGTTGATCTGTCCTTCGGGCAGGCCGATGAGCTGCACCGCCTGGGCCGCGGCGACCGCGGTCTGCAGGCAGGTGGGGTCGGCCATGCCGACGTCCTCGGAGGCGAAGATGACGATGCGGCGGGCGATGAAGCGCGGGTCCTCGCCCGCCTCGATCATGCGGGCCAGGTAGTGGAGGGCGGCGTCGGCGTCGGAGCCGCGCATCGACTTGATGAACGCGCTGATCACGTCGTAGTGCTGGTCGCCCTGCCGGTCGTAGCGTACGGCGGCCTTGTCGACGGCCTTCTCCACCACCTCGATCGTGATGTCGTCGGCCAGCAGGGCGGCCGCCTCCAGATAGGTCAGCGACCTGCGGGCGTCGCCGCCGGCGAGCCGGACGAGCTGGTCGAGCGCCTCCGGGGCGAGCCTGGCGCGCCCGCCGAGCCCGCGCTCGTCGGACACCGCCCGCTCCAGCACCGCGCGGATGTCGTCGTCGCCGAGCGACTCCAGCGTGAGCAGCAGCGAGCGGGACAGCAGCGGCGAGATGACGGAGAAGAACGGGTTCTCGGTGGTGGCGCCGATGAAGGTGACCCAGCGGTTCTCGACGGCCGGCAGCAGCGCGTCCTGCTGGGCCTTGTTGAAGCGGTGCACCTCGTCGACGAACAGGACGGTCTGGCGGCCGGACATGCCCAGCTCGCGGCGGGCGGCGTCGATGGCGGCGCGGACGTCCTTGACCCCGGCGGAGACGGCGGAGATCTCCACGAAGCGGCGCTTGGTGACGTTGGACACGACGTAGGCCAGGGTGGTCTTGCCGGTGCCCGGCGGCCCCCACAGGAACAGCGACATCGGCGCCTCGCTCTCGACCAGCCGCCGCAGGGGCGTGCCGGGGCCGAGCAGGTGGCGCTGGCCGATCACCTCGTCGAGCGTGCGAGGGCGCATGCGCACGGCCAGGGGCTGCGGCGTCGCCTCCTCGGCCGCCGAATCGAACAGGCTCTCCACATCCGCGAGGTTACCGCTCCCCCGCCGCTCCCGCGTCCGGGTCCCGCCGGCCGCCGCGGGGCCGGAGGGCGTAAGCTACGGCGACCGTCACGGCGAGGGCGTCGGCACGACCGCGAGACGCGCCACAGGGCTCCGGGTCCCTCTGCGACCGCGTGTCCCGTGACGGTGTGGTTCCCGCCCATTCAGCCCCAGGAGTGGGATCTCGCCACTTACGTACAGCACATTCCAGGGCCGGTAGCATTCGCGGAGTTGTTTGGTCATGTGTAGGCAAAGATGGAGGACATACCGGTGAGCGGCGACGACGACGACCGCCAGAGTGAATTGGCGCGTCAGCACAAGGAGCGGCAGCAGCAGCGCGCCGCCGAGCAGTCGTCCAAGGCGAGGCGCAACACCTTCATCGGCGCGGGCGTGGCCGTCGCTGTGGTGGCCGGTGGCATCTTCGCCGTGACGACGCTGGTCGACGACAACCCGTCCAGCACGCCGGCGGCCGCGGAGGCTTCCGCCACCGCCACCCCGACGGAGGAGCCGGTCACGGCGCTGCCGACGCCCACCCAGACGGGCCCGGTGACCTGCGAGTACAAGCGCGAGACGGCGGACGTGCCGATGAAGTTCGTGGGCCTGCCGCCGAAGAAGCCCAACATGAAGCTGTCGAAGATGACGGTCACCACCAACCACGGGAACATCGTCATCGAGGTCGACCCCAAGCTGACGCCCTGCTCGGTGAACTCGATGGCGTTCCTGGCCAAGAAGGGCTTCTACGAGAAGACCAAGTGTCACCGGCTGGTGACGCCCGAGGTGTCGGGGCTCTTCCTGCTGCAGTGCGGCGACCCGAAGGCCAAGGCCGACGGCAAGAACCCGACCGACGGCCTCGGCACGGCCGGGTACGTGTTCCGCGACGAGGCCGTGGGCGTGGTCCCGTACGGCAGGGGCGTGGTGTTCCTGACGCAGCCGCTGGACGCGGCGGGGCAGAACAGCAGCCAGTTCGCCATCTCGCTGTCGGACGAGAACGCCCAGATCGACCCGCAGTACTCGGTGCTCGGCATGGTGACCTCCGGCCTGGAGATCATCGAGAAGGTGGCCGAGGACGGCGTGCTCGTGCACGAGGAGGACATCACCGGCGACGGCGGCTCCACGGCCCCCAAGACGCCGATCATCATCGAGAAGGTCAGGCTCTCGTAAGAGGGACGGCCGGACAGCGAACGGCAGGCGCCGGGTGGGCGCCTGCCGTTCGGCGTCTCAGGCCGTCTCAGGCCGTCTCATGCCTCGGTCCTGGGCCGGGCGTCGACGCCCGCCTCCTTGCGCTGGCCGGCCGTGATGGGCGTGGGCGCGCCGGTGAGCGGGTCGAAGCCGGAGGCCGTCTTCGGGAACGCGATCACGTCGCGGATCGAGTCACCGGAGGACAGCAGCATGCAGATGCGGTCCCAGCCGTAGGCGATGCCGCCGTGCGGCGGCGGGCCGTACTTGAACGCCTCCAGCAGGAAGCCGAACTTGCTCTCGGCCTCCTCCTTGGAGATGCCGAGCACGTCGAAGACACGCTGCTGCATCTCGGCGCGGTGGATGCGGATCGAGCCGCCGCCGATCTCCATGCCGTTGCAGACCATGTCGTAGGCGTAGGCGAGCGCCTCTCCCGGATGGTCCTGGAAGCTGTCGGCCCACTCCGGCTTGGGGCCGGTGAACGGGTGGTGGACCGCGGTCCAGCCGCCCTCACCGTCCCGCTCGAACATGGGCGCGTCCACGACCCACAGGAACGACCACTGCGACTCGTCGATGAGCCCGCAGCGGCGGCCGATCTCCAGGCGGGCGGCGCCCAGCAGGTCACGGGCGGCGTCGCGGGCACCGGCGGCGAAGAAGACGGCGTCGCCGGGGGCCGCGCCGACCTTGCCGGCCAGGCCGGACAGCTCCTGCTCGGACAGGTTCTTGGCGACCGGGCCGCCGAGCGTGCCGTCCTCCTGAACCAGGACGTAGGCCAGGCCCTTGGCGCCTCGGCTGCGCGCCCACTCCTGCCAGCCGTCGAGCTCCTTGCGCGTCTGGGAGCCGCCGCCCGGCATGACGACCGCGCCGACGTACTCGGCCTGGAAGACGCGGAAGGAGGTGCCGGAGAAGTAGTCGGTCATGTCGACGAGCTCCTGGCCGAAGCGCAGGTCGGGCTTGTCGGAGCCGAAGCGGGCCATCGCGTCGGCGTAGGTCATGCGGGGCAGCGGCATGGGGATCTCGTAGCCCAGGATCTCCCGCCAGAGCCGGCCGACGAGCTTCTCGCCGACGGCGATGACGTCCTCCTGGTCGACGAAGGACATCTCGATGTCGATCTGGGTGAACTCCGGCTGCCGGTCGGCCCGCAGGTCCTCGTCGCGGTAGCACTTGGCCAGCTGGTAGTAGCGCTCCAGGCCGGCCACCTGGAGCAGCTGCTTGAACAGCTGCGGCGACTGGGGCAGGGCGTACCAGCTGCCCGGCTGGAGGCGGACCGGCACCAGGAAGTCACGGGCGCCCTCGGGCGTGGAGCGCGTCAGCGTCGGCGTCTCGACGTAGACGAAGCCGAGCTCGTTCATCACCTCGTTGGCGAGGTAGGTCGCCTTGGAGCGCACCCGCATCGCCTCGGCCACCTGCTGGCGGCGGATGTCGAGGTAGCGGTACTTCAGCCGGGCCTCCTCCGAGACGCCCACGCCGCCCTCGATGGGGAACGGCAGCGGCGCCGACTCGCTGAGCACCTCGACGGCGTCGGCGACCACCTCGATCTCCCCGGTGGGCAGGTCGGGGTTCTCGTTGCCCTCGGGGCGCACGCGGACCTGGCCGACCACCTTCACGCAGTACTCGGCGCGCAGGTCGTGGGCGTGGTCCTCCTCGCGGAACACCACCTGCGCCGAGCCGGAGGCGTCGCGCAGGTCGATGAAGACGACCCCGCCGTGGTCACGGCGGCGGGCCACCCATCCTGCGAGCGTCACCTGCTGCCCGGCGTGCTCCTTGCGGAGCGACCCGGCCGTATGCGTGCGGATCACTGCACTTTCCCCTTCAAGACTTCCACGACCCGGGCCAGCGGCACCTCGGTCTGCTCAGCGGTGGTCAGGTCTTTCACTTGCACGGCTTGCGCCGCCAGGTCACGCTCGCCCAGGATCAGCGCGTAGCGGGCTCCGGAGCGGCCGGCGCCCTTCATCGCCCCCTTGAGCCCCTTGCCGCCGAAGGCCATGTCGGCGCTGACGCCGGCCTCGCGCAGCTCGGCCACGAGCAGGAACATCCGGCGGCGGGCGTCGTCACCCAGCGCGACACCGTACACCTGGACGCGGCCGGGCGCGGCATCGCCGAGCAGCCCTTCGGACTCCATGGCCAGGAAGGTGCGGTCGACGCCGAGCGCCCAGCCGACGCTGGGCAGCGGCGGGCCGCCGAGCATCTCGCTGAGACCGTCGTAGCGGCCGCCGCCGCCGATCGCCGACTGCGAGCCGAGCCCGCCGTGGGTGAACTCGAACGTGGTGCGGGTGTAGTAGTCCAGCCCGCGCACCAGCCTGGGGTCGTCCTCGAACGCGACGCCGGCGGCCGTGAGCAGGGCGCGGACCTCCTCGTGGTAGGCCTTGCAGGCGGCGCACAGGTGGTCGGCGACCAGCGGCGCGCCGCCGAGCCGGGCCTGCACCTCGGGGCGCTTGTCGTCGAGCACCCGCAGCGGGTTGATCTCGACGCGGGCCCGCGTCTCGTCGTCGAGGTCGAGCCCGCGCAGGAACTCCTGCAGCGCCGCCCGGTAGGCGGGGCGGCAGTTGCCGTCGCCGAGCGAGTTGAGCAGGAGCGTGACGTTCCGCAGCCCGAGCGAGGAGAAGCCGCGGGCGGCGAGGACGATCAGCTCGGCGTCGAGCGCCGGGTCCTCGGCGCCCAGCGCCTCCGCCCCCACCTGCCAGAAGTGGCGGTAGCGGCCCCGCTGGGCGCGCTCGTAGCGGAACTGGCTGCCCGAGTACCACAGCTTCACCGGCAGCTGGCCGGTGTGCAGGCCGTGCTGGAGCACGGCGCGCACCACGGACGCCGTGCCCTCGGGGCGCAGCGTCAGCGAGCGGCCCGCCTTGTCGGGGAAGGTGTACATCTCCTTGGTGACGATGTCGGTCGACTCGCCCACGCCCCTGGCGAACAACTGGGTGTCTTCGAAGACCGGCGTCTCGACGTAGCCGTAGCCCGCGCGCCGCACCGGGGCGACGAGCGCCTCCCGGACGGCGAGAACCTGCTCGGAGCGGGGCGGCAGCCAGTCGAAGGTGCCTTTGGGTGCTTGGAAGGTCATCAGATTCCTCGTGTGGGACCGGCGTGCGGCGCGGCCTCCTTGAGATAAGGATTGGTGGCGCGCTCGTGGCCGATCGTGGTCTGTGGTCCGTGGCCCGGCAGGACGACCGTATCGTCAGGCAGCGGCAGACACTTGGCAGCCAGGCTGCGCAGGATCGTCGGATAGTCGCCGCCCGGCAGGTCGGTGCGGCCGATGGAGCCGGCGAACAGCAGGTCACCCGCGAACAGGACGTCGCGCGGCGCGTCGCCGCCCGCGGGCCCCCGGAAGGTCACCGACCCCCTGGTATGGCCGGGGGTGTGGTCGACGACCAGCTCCAGGCCCGCGAGCTGGAGCGTGGCGCCGTCGGACAGCTCGCGCACGTCGTCGGGCTCGCTGAGGGTGAGGCCGCCGAAGAGCGAGGCGCTCGTGGCGGAGAAGCCCGCGCCCGGGTCGCTCAGCAGGTGCCGGTCGTCGGGGTGGATCCAGGCCGGGACGTCGCGCGCGCCGCACACGGGGGCGACCGACCAGACGTGGTCGAGGTGGCCGTGGGTGAGCAGGACGGCGACGGGCTTGAGGCGGTGTTCGCGCAGCAGCTCGTCGACCCCCTCGACAGCGTCCTGACCAGGGTCTATGATCACGCACTCCTCGCCTTCGGCGGGCGCGATGACGTAACAATTGGTCTGGAAGGCCCCTGCGGGGAAGCCGGCGATGAGCATCTGCCTCAGCTGATCTCGTCAAAAAAGCCAATGGGAATGTAACCGAAGGGTACCGGTGCGGGTCGCCGGGCTGCGAATCATCGGTCGTTGGCCGATACGATTCGCCCACCTCAGTTGATTGACTACGGGAGGCAAAGCGGTGTCCACGGGCAAGGACCGCCAGAAGCAGCTGGCACGCGAGCACTACGAGCGCCAACAGCAGCGCCGGATCGAGCGCGAGCAGCGCAACAAGCGCTGGGCGATCATCGGATCCACCGTGGGCGTCGTCGTGGTGGTCGGCGGCATCGTTGCGGCGGTCGCCCTGCTCGGCGGCGGCGACGAGCCCACCGAGGCGGCCGCCACGCCGTCACCGCAGGCGAGCACCTCCACCGCGGCGGCCCCGCAGGCCAAGCCGTACGACGCGAAGACCGGCACCTGCGGTTACGTGCCCGACACCGGCGGCGGCCAGGTCAAGGACGTCGGCATGCCCCCGGCGGAGGTGAAGCCGGAGCCGGCCAAGAAGACCATGACGATGAAGACCGGCCTCGGTGACATCGTCGTCGAGCTCGACAACGCCAAGGCGCCCTGCACGGTCAACTCGCTGCAGTTCCTGGCGGAGAAGGGCTACTACGACGGCAGCAAGTGCCACCGGCTCGGCAACGACAAGTTCCCGATGCTGCAGTGCGGCGACCCGACCGCCAAGGCCGACGGCAAGAGCCAGACCGACGGCTCGGGGGGGCCCGGCTACGTGCTGGTGGAGGAGAACCTCGAGGGCGCCACGTACAAGCGGGGCGTGATGGCGATGGCCAAGACGCAGGCGCCGGGCAGCACGGGCAGCCAGTTCTTCCTGGTGTACGGCGATATCCAGCTCGACCCGCTTTACACGCCGGTGGGTACGATCACGAAGGGGCTCGACATCCTGGACAAGGTCAACAAGGCGGGTGTCATTGCCGGCTCGGCCGACGGCACCGGAGCGCCGAAGGAAACCGTCGAAATCAAAGACGTGACAATCGATGGCAAGAGCTGACGTAATACAAGCTAGGGACGAACAGTCCCGAAGGGTCTGATGGAAAGTGCGGGAGGACACGGTGAGCACCGACCCGTGGGGCCGGGTAGACGACGACGGCACCGTCTACGTGCGAACGGCTGAGGGAGAGCGGGCCGTCGGGTCCTGGCAGGCCGGTGAGCCCGAAGAGGCGCTGGCCTACTTCCATCGCAAGTACGACGAACTGGCGGGCCAGGTCCAGTTGCTGGAGCAGCGCGTACGCGGCACCGACCTGGCCCCGGCGCAGGCCGAGGCCGGCATCGCCAAGCTGCGCGAGGCCGTGGCCGACGCGCACGCCATCGGCGACCTCGGCGCGCTCACGGCCCGCCTCGACGGGCTGACCGAGCTCGTCGGGCAGCGCCGCGAGGAGCTGAAGGCGGCCCGCGAGGTCGCCCGCGCCGAGGCCAAGGCCGTCAAGGAGCGGATCGTCGCCGAGGCGGAGCGCATCGCCGAGGAGACCACCCACTGGAAGTCCGGCGGCGAGCGGCTGCGCCAGCTCGTCGAGGAGTGGAAGGCCGCCGACCGGATCGACAGGGTGACGGAGGCGCAGCTGTGGAAGCGGCTGTCGACCGCCCGCACGGCCTTCGCCAAGCGCCGCAAGGCCTACTTCGCCACGCTCGACGAGCAGCGTGAGGGCGTGCGCTCCACCAAGGAGGCCATCGTCGCCGAGGCCGAGTCCATCGCGGACTCGACCGACTGGGGGCCGACCGCGGCCGTCTACCGTGACCTGATGCAGCGCTGGAAGAGCGCCGGCCGGGCCTCGCGGGAGGTCGAGGACGAGCTGTGGGGGCGCTTCAAGGCCGCCCAGGACCAGTTCTTCCAGGCCCGCTCCGCGGTGTTCGCCGAGCGCGACGCCTCGCTGGCCGCCAACGCGCAGGTGAAGGAGGAGCTGCTGATCGAGGCCGAGAAGCTGCTCCCGGTCACCGACGTGCGCGCCGCGCGGGGTCAGCTGCGCCACCTGCTGGAGCGCTGGGAGGCCGCGGGCCCGGTGCCCCGCGAGCACCGCGACCGTCTCGAAGGCGGGCTGCGCAAGGTGGACGAGGCCATCCGCAAGGCGGAGGACGCCGAGTGGAAGCGCTCCAACCCCGAGGCCCGCGCCCGCGCCCAGAGCACCGTCGACCAGCTCCGCACCTCCATCGAGCAGTTGGAGAAGCGCCTGGCCAAGGCTCAGACGGCCGGCCGCGCCAAGGACGTCAAGGAGGCGGAGGAGGCGATCGCCGCCCGCCGGGCCTGGCTGGAGGAGGCCGAGCGCACGCTCGCCGAGTTCAGCTGACCACGAGGCCCCGCCTGTCAGGCGGGCCGACCCCGCGCCCGTCCCCCGCTGACGGCGGGCGCGGTCCTGCCGGCACCCGTTCCCCGTCGACGGCCGCCCCTGTCGATCATGGCGGGCGTGGTTGGCTATCGTGGCGGCCATGGATCCCGTGAACGAGGCCCGTACCCTCGTCGGCGAGCTGTTCCCCGAGGCGTGGGCCGCCCTGCTCGGCGGCAGTGTCGTCACCGGCCGCCGGACGCCCACCTCCGACCTCGACATCCTGGTCGTCGTGGAAGGGCTCGCGGAGCCGTACCGGGAGTCCCTGCGGCGGCACGACTGGCCGGTCGACCTGCTCGCGCACAGCCGGACCAGCCTCGGCGTCTGGGTGGAGCGGGACTTCGCCAGGCGGCAGCCGGTGCTGGCCCGGTTCTGCGCCGAGGGCATCGTGCTGGTCGACCGGAGCGCGGGGCGGCTGGAGCGGCTCCGCGAGGAGCTGAGGGCCCGCCTGGAGAGCGGCCCCGGCGCGCCCTCTCAGGCCGCCCTCGACAGGGCTCGGTACGTGCTCTCCGATGCGCTGGACGACCTGCGCGGCGCGACGGACCCGGGTGAGCTGGCGTTCATCGAGTGGAACGTGGTCCAGGAGACCGCCCGGCTGGCGCTGTCACTGGGCGGACGGTGGCAGGGCGGCGGCAAATGGCTGCTGCGCGAGCTGCGCGCGCACGACCCCGAGCTGGCCGAGGCGCTGCTGCGGGCGCGGCAGGCCCCCGGCGAGCTGGCCGAGGTGGCCGGGCGGGTGCTGGAACGGGCCGGGGGACGCCTGTGGGAGGGATACCGGGTGGCCGGCGACGTCTTCCACCGCCCGCTGCGGCACCTCACCCCCGCCGAGCTGTCGGAGGCGACGGCGCAGAGCGCGGGGATGCGGCGCCTGGCGGCGATCAGCGACGCGGCCACCGGCTCCCGGCGGCTGTGGATGGGGCAGACGCACGTGCCGCCCGCGACCCGCTCCGCCGACCACCATCACGGCGACTCCGAGACCGCGATCTACGTGGTGAGCGGGCATCCGGTGTTCGTGTTCCTGGACGGCGGCGAGGAGCGGCGGATCGAGACCGGGCCCGGCGACTACGTGTTCGTGCCGCCGTTCGTCCCGCACCGCGAGGAGAACCCCGACCCGGACACCGAGGCGGTCGTGGTCATCGCCCGCAGCACGCAGGAGGCGATCGTGGTCGATCAGCCGGACCTGCGCATGCGGTGACACGACCCCGTCAGCCGCTGACCCGGTAGACGTCGTAGACGCCCTGGATGCCCCGCACGGCCTTCAGGACGTGGCCCAGGTGCTTGGGGTCGCCCATCTCGAAGGTGAACTTGCTGACGGCCACCCGGTCCCTGGAGGTCGTCACCGAGGCGCTGAGGATGTTGACGTGCTGGTCGGACAGGGTGCGGGTGACGTCGGACAGCAGCCTGGGCCGGTCGAGCGCCTCCACCTGGATGGCCACCAGGAACACGCTGTCGTCGCTCGGCGACCAGCTGACCTCCACCAGCCGGTCGGGCTGCGACCTGAGCTGCTGGATGTTGGTGCAGTCGGCCCGGTGGACCGACACGCCGTGGCCCCGGGTGACGAAGCCGACGATCTCGTCGCCGGGCACGGGGGTGCAGCACTTCGACAGGCGCACCCACACGTCGGCGTCGCCCGCGACCACCACGCCGGCGCCTCCGCCGCCCCTGGGACGGCCGCGCAGCCGGGTCGGGAGCGACGTCTCGGCGATGTCCTCCTCGGCGCTCTCCACGCCGCCGATGGACGCCACGAGCTTCTGCACGACCGTCTGCGCGGCGACATGGCCCTCCCCGACGGCCGCGTACAGCGCCGACACGTCGGGGTAGCGCAGGTCGCGGGCCAGCGCCAGCAGCGCCTCGCCGGACATCAGCCGCTGCAGCGGCAGGCCCTGCTTGCGCATCGCCCGGCCGATGGCCTCCTTGCCCGCCTCGATCGCGGTCTCGCGGCGCTCCTTGGAGAACCACTGCCGGATCTTGTTGCGGGCACGGCCCGACTTGACGAACTTCAGCCAGTCGCGCGACGGGCCGGCGTCGGGCGACTTGGAGGTGAAGATCTCGACCGTGTCGCCGTTGCCCAGCCGCGACTCCAGCGGCACGAGCCGGCCGTTGACCCGCGCGCCGATGCAGCGGTGACCCACCTCGGTGTGGACCGCGTAGGCGAAGTCGACGGGGGTGCCGCCCTCGGGCAGGGCGATGACCTGGCCCTTCGGGGTGAACACGTAGACCTCGGACACCGACAGGTCGAACCGGAGCGACTCCAGGAACTCGCCCGGGTCGGAGGTCTCCTTCTGCCAGTCGAGGAGCTGGCGCAGCCAGGCCATGTCGCTGCCTGGCTTGACCTTGCCGACCGGGCCGGGCCCGCCGACCTCCTCCTTGTACTTCCAGTGCGCGGCCACGCCGTACTCGGCCCTGTGGTGCATGGCGTGGGTGCGGATCTGCAGCTCCACCGGCTTGCCCTCGGGACCGATCACCGTGGTGTGCAGCGACTGGTACATGTTGAACTTGGGCATCGCGATGTAGTCCTTGAACCGGCCGGGCACCGGGTTCCAGCGCGCGTGGATCGTTCCGAGCGCCGCGTAGCAGTCGCGTACGGTGTCGACGAGGACCCGGATGCCCACCAGGTCGTAGATGTCGTCGAAGGCCACGTCGCGGGCGATCATCTTCTGGTAGACCGAGTAGTAGTGCTTCGGCCGGCCCTTGACCACGGCCCTGATGCGGGCCTCCCGCAGGTCGCCGGAGACCTTCTCGATGACCTCCTGCAGGAACAGGTCGCGGCGCGGCGCCCGCTCCGACACCATGCGCGCGATCTCGTCGTAGCGCTTGGGGTAGAGCATCGCGAAGGCGAGGTCCTCCAGCTCCCACTTGATCGTGTTCATGCCCAGGCGGTGGGCCAGCGGGGCGAAGATCTCCAGCGTCTCGCGCGACTTCTGGTGACGTTTGTGCTCCGGCAGGTAGCGCATGGTGCGCATGTTGTGGAGCCGGTCGGCCAGCTTGATGATCAGCACGCGGATGTCGCGGGACATGGCCACGACCATCTTGCGCACGGTCTCGGCCTGCGCCGCGTCGCCGAACTTCACCTTGTCGAGCTTGGTGACGCCGTCGACCAGCGAGGCGATCGTGTCGCCGAAGTCGGCGCGCAGCTCGTCGAGGCCGTAGGCGGTGTCCTCGACCGTGTCGTGCAGCAGGGCGGCGCAGAGGGTCTCGTCATCGGTGCCGAGTTCGGCCAGGATCGTCGCCACGGCCAGCGGATGGGTGATGTAGGGGTCACCGCTCTTGCGCTTCTGGTCGCGGTGATGGTGAGCCGCCATGTCGTAGGCGCGCTCGATCAGGCGCAGGTCAGCCTTGGGGTGGGTGGCGCGTACGGTGCGGAAGAGCGGCTCCAGAACCGGATTCATGGCCCCACCCCCAAACCGCCGCCGGCGCGCCGCGGGCGCGGCCGGGGCAGCCTCGCCTTGGGCGGCGGCGCCACCCGCGTCCGTTACGTCGGGCACGACCACATCACGGGGCACTCAGACTCCTCACGTTCGAGTCCAGATCCCCAGTGTATCCAGGCGACGCACCTGGATCGTCTCGGGTCCTCCTCAGACGATCACGAGGGAGCGGATCTCCACTCCCGGCAGGCGCTCGCGCCCCTTCAGGAAGGCGAGCTCCATGAGCACGGCCACGCCGGCTACCTCGGCCCCCGCCCTGCGCACCAGCTCCACCGCCGCCGCCGCCGTGCCGCCCGTGGCCAGCACGTCGTCGACGATGAGCACCCGGTCACCTGGAGAGAACGCGTCGTCGTGCACCTCGATGGTCGCCGAACCGTACTCCAGATCGTAGGACTCTTCGAGCACCGCGGCAGGCAGTTTGCCCTTCTTTCGGACAGGTACGAAGCCCGCACCCTCCCGATATGCCACCGGGGCGGCCACGATGAAGCCGCGCGCCTCGATGCCCACGACCTTGTCGGCCTCGAACCCGTCGGCCAGTCCGTCCACCACGGCGTGGAAGGCGGTGTGGTCGGCGAGCAGCGGGGTGATGTCCTTGAACACCACGCCGGGCTTGGGGTAGTCGGGCACGTCCCGGATGCGCTCCAGGATCGTGGTCTCAAGCTGGCTCATGCCGTACTCCTCGGGAGATGTGTCAACGAGGCCGGGGTCGGTGACGCGGAGGGGGCGGACCGGCGGTCCGCTTCCGCCGGGCTCCATGATGGCGCATCCCGTACGGCCCCACACCCCGCCCTGCGGCGTCCCGGGCCCGCGCCCACGGCTGCGCCCCCGCCCGGACCGGACGGGGGCGCGGAGGCGGAGCTCAGCCCTTGGCCGCGGCCGTGCGCTTGGCGCCGCCCTTGCCGCCGCCGGTGGAGGCGAGCCTCCTGGCGATGGCCTGGTACTTCGGCTCCCGCTCCTTCAGCGTCACCAGCATCGGGGTGGCCACGCAGATCGAGGAGTAGGTGCCGACGATCATGCCGACGAACAGGGCCAGCGCGAGGTCCTTCAGCGTGCCCGCGCCGAGCACGGTGGTGCCGATGAACAGGATCGCCGCCACCGGCAGGATCGCCACCAGCGACGTGTTCAGCGACCGGATCAGCGTGTGGTTGAGCGCGTCGTTGGCGGCCATCGAGTAGGTCTGCTTCGACGTGGCGCCCAGCTTGGCCGTGACTTCCTTGATCATGTCGAACACCACGACCGCGTCGTAGAGCGAGTAACCGAGGATGGTCAGGAAGCCCAGCAACGTCGCCGGCGTGACCTCGAACCCGGACCAGGCGTAGACGCCGGCCGTGATGACCAGGTCGTGGAGGAGGGCGACGATCGCGGCGAGCGCCATCTTCGGCTCGAACGCCATCGACAGGTACAAGATGATCGCCACCATGAAGGCGACCAGGCCCCACAGGGCCTTGGTGGACACCTCACCGCCCCAGGACGCGCCGATCGACTGCACGTTGACCTGGTCGACCGGAGTGCCGAACTCCTTGGAGATCGAGTCCTGCATCTGCAGGCTCTGGCGCTCGGCGAGCGTCTCGGTGGTCACGCGGTAGCGGTCGCCGGCCGTCTGCACGATCGGCTGGTGGATGCCCTGCTCCAGGAACGTCTCCCGCACCTCCTGCACGCTGACCGTCGTCTGCGGCTTGAAGGAGAAGACCGAGCCGCCCTTGAACTCGACGCCCAGGTTGAGCCCGTTGATGAGCAGGCCGGCGAAGGAGATGACCAGCAGCACGGCGGACAGGCTGTACCACAGCCGCCACTTGCCGACGAAGTCGACGTCGATCTCGCCCCGGTAGAGGCGACGCCCCAGTCCCATCTCAGGCCTCCTGCGGGGTGGTCTTGCGGCGGGTGCCGCTGGTGTCGACGGCGCTCATGCGCTCGGCGTCCAGGCCGGACAGCGGATGACCCTTGGCGAAGAACTTCAGCCTCGCCAGCAGCGCGATGAGGGGCTTGGTGAACATGAAGACCACCACGATGTCGATCAGCGTGGTGAGGCCCATCGCGAAGGCGAAGCCCGCGACGCCGCCCACGGACAGCAGGTAGAGGACGATCGCGGCGATGAACATGACGGCGTCGGCGATCAGGATCGTCCGCCGGGCGCGCACCCAGGCCACCTCGACGGCGGCGCGGAGCGTCCGCCTGCCTTCCTTCATCTCGTCGCGGATGCGTTCGAAGTACACGATGAAGGAGTCGGCGGTGATGCCGATCGAGACCACCAGGCCGATGATGTGCGGCAGGGACAGCCGGAAGCCGGCGTTGTGGCCCAGCACGACGACGGCGGTGTAGGTGAGGATCGAGGCGACCACGAGGCTCAGCACGGCCACGATGCCCAGGCCGCGGTAGTAGAGCAGGCAGTAGACGACCACGAGGATCAGGCCGATGAGGCCGGAGATGAGACCGCCCTCGAGCTGGTCCTGGCCGAGCGTCGAGGACACCGTGTCGATGGAGCTGCGCTCGAACTTCAGCGGCAGCGCGCCGTACTTGAGCTGCTCGGCGAGTTCGTTGGCGCTCTGCTGGTCGAAGCCGCCGGTGATCTCGGCGCGGCCGCCGGGGATCGGGCTGATGATGTTGGGGGCGGTGATGACCACGCCGTCGAGGACCACCGCGACCTTGTTGCGCGGTTCCTGCGAGTTGTAGGCGGTGGAGGTGAGCTTGCTCCACTCCTGGGCGCCGGCGCTCTTGAAGTCGAGCTGGACCACCCATTCGGTGCTGCCCTGCTGGACGCCCGCGGTGGCGGTGTCGATGTCGGTGCCGACGACCTTGGCGACGTCGAGGATGTACTTGAAGCTGCCGTCGGACTCACACGCGGCGTACTGCTTGCCGGGGTCGTCCTGCACGCCCTGGCCGCGGTTCTTCGGATCGGTGCAGTCGAGCGCGGTGTACTGCTTGAGCACCGCCGGGTCGATGCCCTCGGCGTCGATCTGCGCGTTGGGGTTCTGGGCGTCGGGGCCTGGTGAGGGCTCGCCGGTCGCGGACGGCGACGGTGTCGCCTTCTTGTCCTGCGTCCCCCGGTCACCCTGCCTGGGCGTCTGCGAGGGTGACGGCTCCGGGTCGGTCAGCGCCGACGACAATCCCTTGCCGGTGGGCGAAACGGACGGCGACACCGACGACTGCGGCCCGGCCGACCGGCTCGGCGTGACCGACGGCGCCGACGAGGGGCCCGTCGACGCCGTCGGGGAGACACCGGGGCTGGGCGCCTCGGTGGCGAGCTGCTCCTGCGCGATCGGAGTCATCTCCATCGCGAGGACCTGCCGGAAGCGGAGTTCGGCAGTGGTCGCGACCAGCTCGATGGCCTCGCTCTGCCCGACGCCGGGGATGGAGATGATGATGTTGTCGCCGGACTTGGCGACTTCGGCGTCGGAGATGCCGGTGCCGTTGACCCGATCGCGGATGATGTTGACCGCGCGGTCGAGGATCTCCTCAGGCGGGGGGGCACCGTCCTGGGTAACCGGTGACAGGGTCACCGTCGTACCGCCGGCGAGGTCGAGTCCGAGCTTCGGCGTGTACGCCTGCTGCAAGAACATCGTCCCGCCCAGGGCGAGGATGAGCGCCAGGAGCAGCAGGAGCGTCCGCCCCGGCTTGCTGTGGCTGCTGGTCGGTCGGGCCACTGGTCGTCAGTTCTTTCGGATTAGGGGGTCTGAGGTCAGGACTTCTTGCTGGAGTCCTGGCCGCCGTTGCGATCCGCGGTCGTGTCGGTGTCGTCGGCCGTCTCGTCGACGACAGGCTCATCCGCGACGGGGTCGCCGGGCGTCACCACACGGCCGATGGCGGCCTTCACCCAGCGCGTCTCGATGTTGGGCGCGATCTCGAGGATAACGTCCTCATTGTCGACGGCGACCACGGTGCCGAAAAGACCCGTCGTCGTCATGACTCGGGTGCCGGGCGTCAACGAGTTCTGCATCTGAAGCGCCTCCTGCTGGCGCTTGCGCTGCGGGCGGATCAGCAGGAAGTAGAACACCACCACCAGAAGGATCAGCGGCGCGATGCTCATGAGTTGGTCCATCAGAGGGCGACCTTCCATCTTCGTACAGAGAGTTGACACCGGCGTTCCGCCGGAAATTCCGCGGTTGCGGGCCGCGCCCCTCAGCGCATCAGCCTACACAGCCAGCCAAGCCACGGAGTGTAGGCGCTTGTTGCGAAACGCGGCAACGAAGCAGCGTTTCGGCGCGCGGGGAAGTTCCCGATTCGCAATGGTTGCAACCGATCCGTGATCAGGTGAAGTGACCCGCGCCGAACGCGTCGGGCGGCGGTGTCATGCCCAGATGCGTCCAGGCCGCGGCGGTGGCGACGCGTCCGCGCGGAGTGCGCGCGATCAGGCCCTGACGCACCAGGAACGGCTCGGCCACGACCTCGACGGTCTCCGGCTCCTCCCCCACCGACACGGCCAGGGTCGACAGGCCCACGGGTCCGCCGCCGAACTTGCGCAGCAACGCCCCGAGCACCGCCCGGTCGAGCCGGTCGAGCCCTTCGCCGTCGACCTCGTACAGGTCGAGCGCGCTGGCGGCCACCTCGCGGTCGACAACGCCGCCCGCGCGCACGTCGGCGTAGTCGCGCACGCGGCGCAGCAGCCGGTTGGCGATGCGGGGGGTGCCGCGCGAGCGCCTGGCGATCTCGTTGCCGGCGTCGTCGGGCAGGTCGACCCCGAGCAGTGCCGCCGAACGGCGCAGCACCAGCTCCAGCTCGCCCGTCTCGTAGAAGTCCATGTGGGCGGTGAACCCGAACCGGTCGCGCAGCGGCGCCGGCAGCAGGCCCGCCCGGGTGGTGGCGCCGACGAGCGTGAACGGGGCGATGTCGAGCGGGATGGCGGTGGCGCCGGGGCCCTTGCCGACGACGATGTCGACCCGGAAGTCCTCCATCGCCATGTAGAGCATCTCCTCGGCGGGGCGGGCCATCCGGTGGATCTCGTCGATGAACAGCACCTCGCCGTCGGCCAGCGTCGACAGGATCGCCGCCAGGTCGCCGGCCCGCTCCAGCGCGGGGCCGGAGGTGATGCGCAGCGGCGCGCCCAGCTCCGCCGCGATGATCATGGCGAGCGTCGTCTTGCCGAGCCCGGGTGAACCGCTCATCAGCACGTGGTCGGGCGGCCGCTGCCGCCGCAGCGCGCTCTCCAGCACCAGCGACAACTGCTCGCGCACCCTCGCCTGGCCGATGAACTCCGCCAGCCGCTTGGGCCGCAGCGCCGCCTCGATCTGCCGCTCCTCGCCGTCGGCGTCGGCCGAGACCAGCTCCCGCTCAAAGCTCACGCCGCCACCTCCGCCCGCGAGCCTCCCACACCCCGCGGCCGTCACCGTGGCCGTCACCGCGGCCGGGCCGCCGCCCGGAGCGCTTCCCGGCCTCGGCGGGAGCCGGTCTCGGGTGGAGGCGGGCGGAACCGCCGGCGGGGCGGGTCATCGGACGCTCAGCGATCGGAGCGCGGCCTTCAGGAGGGCGGCGACCTGCGGAGGGCGGCCGGCGGCCAGGTCGGCCTCGGCCTGGGGCTCGACGGCGGCGACGGCCTCGTCGGCGTCCTTGCCGGAGTATCCCAGCCCGACGAGCCCGGAGTGGACCTGCTCCCGCCACACGGTGTCCCGGCGCGGGCCGTTGAGCGCGGCGTCGACCGCCTCGGGCGAGGCGCCGAGGCGGTCCTTCAGCTCCAGGACGATCCGCTGGGCGCCCTTCTGGCCGATGCCCGGCACCTGGGTGAGCGCCTTGAGGTCGGCGGAGGCCACGGCCACGCGCAGGGCCTGCGGGGAGTGGACGGCGAGCATGGCCAGGGCGAGCTTGGGACCCACGCCACTGGCCGTCTGGAGCATCTCGAAGACGGTCCGCTCGTCGTCGGTCGCGAACCCGTACAGCGTGAGCGACTCCTCGCGCACCACGAGCGAGGTGGACAGGCGCGCCTCCTGCCCCGTCCTGAGGGTGGCGAGGGTGCCGGGGGCGCAGTGGACGAGGACGCCGACGCCGCCGACCTCGACGACGGCCGCGTCGGGGGCGATGGCGGTCACCCGCCCGGTCACGGAGGCGATCACAACCGGGTGTCCTTCCGTCCGGCCCGGGCGACGGCGGCGGCCAGGCGGTGCTGGGCGCCGCCGCGCCACACGTGGCAGATGGCGAGCGCGAGCGCGTCGGCGGCGTCGGCCGGCCTGGGCATCTCGCTCAGCCGCAGCAGCCGGGTGACCATGGCGCCGATCTGCTTCTTGTCGGCGGTGCCGCTGCCGGTGATGGCGGCCTTGACCTCGGACGGCGTGTGGAGGGCGACCGGCAGGCCGCGGCGGGCCGCGCACAGCACGGCGATGCCGGCGGCCTGGGCGGTGCCCATGACGGTGCGGACGTTGTGCTGGCTGAAGACGCGCTCGACGGCGACGGCGTCGGGACGGACGTCGTCGAGCCACCGCTCGATGCCGGCCTCGATGCCGACGAGCCGGGTGCCCAGCTCGTCGTCGGCGGCGGTGCGCACCACCCCGACGGCCACCAGGCTGAGCGGCGCGCCCGGGCGCCCCTCGACGGCCCCCAGGCCGCACCGGGTCAGCCCCGGATCGACGCCCATCACCCGCACCGACCTGCCTCCCCGCGCCCGCCGAACACCAGTTCGGCACGAGACTCTACCGTTTCCCGGCCCGCTCGCGCACCGGGAAACGCCTGTCAGAAGTAGTCGAGCATGTACGGGCGGGCCGCGAAAGCGGCGTCGAGCACCTCGTCGTGACGCTCGTCGCCGGTCATGAGGCCGGCGCGCCGCAGCGTGGCGACGGGGACGCCCGCATACAGGGCGGAGAACCCGTTCGCGCTCAGCACCGGCGCGCCCGCCTCTCCCGTCTCACGGGTGGCCGCGCCGGAACCGCCGGCGAACTCCAGGCGCCACAGGCCCGCGTTGCCGGCCCGCAGCGGATCCTCCACCCGTACGACGGCCGCGGCGTTCAGGGCCGCCGGCCAGCCCCTGCGGGCCACCGCCTCCACCAGGTCGATCACCCGGAACATCCATCGCACCTGCTCGGCCGTCTCCTTCGACCGCTCGCGCAGCAGCCACAGCACCGGGTCGTCCGGAGCGACCACGGCCTTGACCCGCTTGGCGACCGACGAGGACGTGCCGACCAGGGACCACAGCGCTCCGGCGGTCTCGACCGAGCCGGCGACGACGTTGTCCACCTCGATGTCCTGGCCGTCCCACCGGTAGACGGCGAACCCGTCGTCGGCCAGGTAGAGGAAGTCGTCCTCCTCGGCGAGCCAGAGCCGCCAGATGCCCTCCCCCCAAGAGATCGGGCCGCTGGCGCGGGAGGCGGCGTACAGCCGGTGCAGCAGGGCGATGACCTCGGCGGCGTCGTCGGGCCCCATCCGGCGCAGCCGGACGTTCCCGGCCGGGCGGATCGTGCGCAGCGACTCGGCGGGCAGGGTCACCCGGTGCTGGGCGCCGGCGTGCTCGTAGCCGAGCGACCGGTAGAGGGGGGTCGTGGCGGGATAGAGCGCGGACACGGCGTCGCCGAGGACGGCGGCCCGCTCGATCACGGCGCGCATGATGAGGCTGCCGACGCCGCGCCCCCGGTCCTCCGGGCTGACGGTGACCCCGGCGACGCCGGACATGGGCTGCGGCCTGCCGTGCCACCACTGGGTGAACGGCCGCAGCCGGGCCGCGGCCGCGAGCCGGCCGCCTTCGAAGGCGCCGAGGTAGCGGCCCGCCGCGAGGGTGGGATGCACCATCTTGCGGAAGGTCGCCACGTCCCCGGCCGACAGGGGGCCGAAGGAGCGCTTGCGTAGGTCGAGGACGGCGTCGAGGTCGTCCGCCGTCACGTCACGAATCTCCACAGCCGACAACCTACGCATCCTGGACGGGGGGCCGCGACCCGGTACCGCGTCCGACCGTGAGGGCGAGCCGGTCCAGGTACAGCAGCTGCGCCGCCACGACGGCGGCCAGCGCGAGCGCCATGGGGACCAGCGGGGTGGCGAGCCCCACGTCGACGGCGCCGCCGGGGAGCCGGGCCGCGGCCATGGACTGGGCGAGCGGCGCGGTCGCCAGATCGGGCTGCTGGGTGACCAGAAGCGGCCAGAGCAGCTGCTGGGCGTTCACCAGCGTGACGGCGACGACCAGGATGCCGGCCATCGGCAGCGACGGCTTCACCACGCCGGACAGCAGGTCGGTGGTGTTCCGCTCGGCCAGGCCCTTGCAGAGCAGGGTGAGGACGAGCAGCGCGGGCACGCTGACGAGCAGCGGCGGCACGAGCGCGGCGAAGGTGTCGACGAGGCCGAGGCCGCGCACGGTGTTCCAGTTGGCGATGGCGAGCGGGCCCGGGCCGACGAACAGCCACGGCGCGAACGGCAGCAGCAGCCACTCGCTGCGCCGCCCGAGCGGGCGCAGGCCGCCGATGCCCAGCGCCCCGAGGTACGCGACGCCGACGGAGACGAGGGCGCCGGCCAAGGCGGGCAGCCAGGTGTTCAGGTGCACGTTCGGGCCGGCGACGGCGTCTCCCGGCTCGAACAGGCCCGACAGCCACGGCAGGCTCCCCGCGACGGCGGCGACGGTGACGACGGCCAGCGCGACCACCCCGACGGCCACGCCGCCCGCGGAGGGCCGCCGCCCGGACGGCCCGGCTCCGTCCACGCCTCCGGGCGCGTACGGTCCGTCGGGCGCGTGCGCCTTGCCGGGCGCGTGGGGCGACCCGGCCGACGCGTAGGAGGCTCCTGGTACGGGTGATCCGGCGGAAGCGTACGAACCGGACAGGTGCGACGCGTACGGAACGTCCGCCGATCGCGACCCGGCGGACGTGTACGGGACCGGCCCGGCGGGCGCGGGGACGGCTTCGGAGAGGGCTTCGCGGCCGGGTGCGGGGGTCAGGGTGAGGCGCATGCGGGAGGCGACGGCCAGGATCGTGGCGGCGATCCCGAGCACCCAGACGATCACGCAGGTCACGGTGGCCAGCGTGGCGCCCAGGCCGAGGTGGCCCGCCCGCCAGGTGAACGTGTATTGCAGGATGGCGAGCGTCTGGGTGGAGTCCAGCGGCCCGCCCCCGGTCAGCACGTGGGCCAGCGTGAACAGCTGCAGCCCCGCCGCCACGGCGGCGAGCGCGACGATCCCGCCGACCGTCAGCATGGCCGGGGTGACACCGGCGTCCCCGCGCAGCGCCGGCAGGAACGCCATCACCGCCAGCGCGCACACCAGGCCGAAGGTGGCGGCGGCCACGATGAGCCGGAGCGTTCCAGGGGCGGTCGCCGGATCGGCCAGCGAGCCGGCCAGGGCCGCAGGGCCGCCGGCGTCCGCCCGCAGCCCGCGCAGCCAGGAGACGGCCACCGCGGCCGGCGAGAAGGCCACCAGGGACAGCGAGAGCAGGATCCGCCCGGCCCGCCTGACCCACGTGCCGCCCCGGTCGAGGGCGAGCGCCAGCAGCGGCGCGACGACGAGCGCGACGAGCAGCGGCATGACCGTCACCGACAGGGTGAAGCCGAGCGCGGGCCAGAAGGTGTCGTCGGCGAGCAGGCGGACGTAGTTGTCCAGCCCCGCCCACTGGCCCGGCCCGTAGAGCCCGCCTGAGCGCAGGCTGGTGCCGATCGTCAGGACGGTGGGCAGGACCAGCGTGATCAGCATGCCCAGCACGGCCGGCATGAGCAGCAGCCAGCCCAGCGCCGGGGCCGGGGCCGGGGAGTCAGAGGTGCGGGAGGTCACGACGTCCGACCCTACGCCGACTCCGACCGCCGTGCCACGCCCGCCACGCGGCGCCCGCGACCGGCGTACGGAACCCGGAGAAGGGAGCCCATAACCGGCCACGCGGCTCCCAGGATGCCGCTGACGGCGTGCCGGGCGGCCCTGGTCACCGGGCAGGGCCAGGCGGCGGGCTCCTCACAGCGGCACGCTGAGCGCCCGGGCGGGACCGGGAAACCGGACGCCCCGGGTCAGCCGTCGGGCTTCTCGATGGTCTCGCCGTCCGTCAGGCGTCGAGCTTCTCCATGATCTCGTCGGAGACGTCGAAGTTGGCGTAGACGTTCTGCACGTCGTCGCTGTCCTCCAGAGCGTCGACGAGCCGGAACACCTTCTTGGCGGCCTCCTCGTCGAGGGGCACGCTCATCGTCGGCAGGAAGCTGGACTCGGCCGAGTCGTAGTCGATGCCCGCGTCCTGCAGGGCCTTGCGCACCGGCACCAGGTCGCCCGCCTCGCACACCACCTCGAAGGACTCGCCCAGGTCGTTGACCTCCTCGGCGCCCGCCTCCAGGACGGCCATGAGCACGGTGTCCTCGTCGAGCCCGTTCTTCGGCACGATCACGACGCCCTTGCGGTTGAACATGTAGGACACCGAGCCGGGGTCGGCCAGCGAGCCGCCGTTGCGGGTCAGCGCCACCCGGACCTCGGAGGCGGCGCGGTTGCGGTTGTCGGTGAGGCACTCGATGAGCACGGCGACGCCGCCGGGGGCGTAGCCCTCGTACATGATGGTCTGGTAGTCGGCGCCGCCGGCCTCCAGGCCGCCGCCGCGCTTGCGGGCCCGCTCGATGTTGTCGTTGGGGACCGAGTTCTTCTTCGCCTTGAAGATCGCGTCGAAGAGTGTGGGGTTGGCATCCGGGTCAGGCCCGCCGGTCCTGGCCGCCACCTCGATGTTCTTGATGAGCTTCGCGAACAGCTTGCCGCGCTTGGCGTCGAGTGCGGCCTTCTTGTGCTTCGTCGTCGCCCATTTGGAGTGGCCGGACATCGCCTAGAGCTCCCTCACCATGTCTACGAAGTATCGGTGCACGCGCGTGTCTCCCGTCAGCTCGGGGTGGAAGGACGTCGCGAGCAGCGGCCCTTGTCGGACCGCGACGATCCTATCTCCCGGCTCGGCCCTCCCCAGCACGTCGACTCCCGGCCCGATCGATTCGACCCAGGGCGCGCGGATGAAGACGGCGTGCACGGGGGCGCCGGCGAAGTCGAGGTCGGCCTCGAAGGAGTCCACCTGGCGGCCGAAGGCGTTGCGCCTGACCACCATGTCGATGCCGCCGAACGTCTGCTGGCCGGCGACGCCGTCCTCGATGCGGTCGGCGAGCATGATCATGCCGGCGCACGAGCCGTAGGCGGGCATGCCGTCCTTGATCCGCATCCGCAGCGGTTCGAGCAGTTCGAAGGTGTCGGCGAGCTTCCACATGGTGGTCGACTCGCCGCCGGGGACGACCAGCGCGTCGACGGCGTCGAGCTCGGCCGGCCCGCGTACGGGGCGGGATTCGGCGCCCGCCTCCTGGAGCATGCGCACATGCTCGCGCACGTCGCCTTGCAGAGCGAGTACCCCGATTTCGGGCACGGTCATCCTTCCATCAGACGTCGGGTGTCTTCGGATGAAACACCGCGCATGCCCGACATCTTCCTACAGGGCCAGTTCGGCGTGCAGCGGCCGGTGGTCGGAGAGCGTGACGGGCTGGTCGACGTGGCAGCGCCGGACGCTGCCGGGCGGCGCGAACACGTAGTCGAGCTTCTTACGCCCGGCCGCGGCGTCGTGCGTCCACCGCCCGGTCCTGGCCTCGCCGCGCTGGTCGCATTCACGGTGGTCGCGATAGGCGGGGGCGATCGCGCGACGGCCCGCGGCGCCGCCGGTGCGGCTGTCGGGCGGCGCGGCGTTCAGGTCGCCGCCGAAGACGGCCCGGTGCCCGTCCCTGACCGCGACGTCGAGCAGCCGCCTGATCTGCCTGGTGCGGTAGGGAGCGCCCGGCTGCCGGTCGTCGTAGTCGGCGCCGGACGACAGGTGGGTGTTGCAGGCGCGCACGCGGATCGCGCCGATGGTGGCGCACAGGACGGCGCGGCGGACGTACCAGGGCGGGGAGGGCAACGGGTGGACGCTGAAGTCCGCGTCGTGGCGGGCGACGGCGACGGCGATGCTCTGCGCGCCGCGCGGGCGGCCGAGGCGGTCGGGGTGACACGGGTACAGTGCGCCGCCGGAGTCCTGGAGGCTCCAGGAGCCGACGGTCCAGGGGCGGCCGGTGCGGAGCTCCAGGGTGCGTTCGAGGGTGGCGTCGGCGCCGGAGCAGAACTCCTGGAGGAAGATCACGTCAGACGTGATGGGGCCGCCGATCGCGTGGCCGGAGATGTTCCAGGCCAGTTCGAGCGCTCCGGCCCGGTAGAGGGCGCACCGGGGGTTGGTGCCCGCGCAGACGTTCCAGGTGAGCACCGCCAGCCGGGCACGCGCCTGCCCGCCTCCGTCCGGGACGACGGCCGGGGTGACGGCCGGGGTGACGGCCGGGGTGACGGCCGGGGTGACGGCCGCGACGGCCAGCGCCACGACGAGGATCGCCCGTACGGTCACGGACGCATCCAACCAGAAAGGCGCGTTCCCGGAGGATCTTCTCGACATCCCGGACCGCCGGAAGCGGAGCCCGGCCCCGCTCCCGGCGGTCCCCTGCCGGGGTCACGGACGTTCGGTCTCCCAGCGGACGGTGTCCTCGACCGTCATCCGGCCGCTGACGCGGGCCGTCGGGTCGAGCGGCCGCAGGTAGGTCTGCTGGACGCCGGGCACCCGGTCCTCGACCACGAAGGTGGCCCTCGTGTACGCCGCCACGCCGGGCTCGCGCACGGTCGGGACCACCTTGAAGTCGGCGGTGAGCCGCTCGCGGTCGACGCGGGTGATCACGTAGCCGCGCTGGTTGTTGTAGAACCGCAGGTGCGGGTTGATCTGGAGGAACGGGTGCGCGGCCGGGTCGGAGTCGGCCCCGTCGCCGCCGCTGGTGATGGAGGTCGTCACCAGTTCGGAGCCGACCGCAGGCCCGGTGGGGTCGTCGTAGTCGAGCTTGAGGTCGGCGGCCCAGTGGGCGTGCACGTCGCCGGTGAGCACGACGGGGTTGCGCACCCCGGCGTCGATCCAGCCCTGGGTGATGCGCCGCCGGGAGGCGACGTAGCCGTCCCAGGCGTCCTGGCTGGTGACCTTGGCCGGGCCCGCGTCGTTGTCGCGCTGGGCGAAGAACACCTGCTGGCCGAGGATGTCCCACCGGGCGCGCGAGCGGCGGAAGCCGTCGAGCAGCCACGCCTCCTGCGGGGCCCCGGTGATGGACCGGGCCGGATCGGCGGCCTCGGGGCAGTCGCGGTAGCCGTCGCCGCAGCCCTGGTCGTCGCGGTACTGACGGGTGTCGAGCATGTGGAAGGTGGCCATCCTGCCCCATCGCACCCGCCGGTACAGCCGCATGTCGACGCCGCGTGGGATGGAGGCGCGGCGCAGCGGCATGTTCTCGTAGTAGGCGCGGAAGGCGGCCTCGCGCCGGGCCGGGAAGTCGGGCTGCGGGCGGTCGGGACGTTCGGGGACCAGGCCGGCCCAGTTGTTGTCCACCTCGTGGTCGTCCCAGACGACCAGCCAGGGCGCCGCCTCGTGCGCGGCCCGCAGGTCGGGGTCGGTCTTGTACTGGGCGTGCCGCTGCCGGTAGCCGGCCAGGGTCACGGTCTCGGGGCCCTCGTGGTCGCGGACGTTGCCGCCGGGGGCCGTGTAGGTGCTCCCGGCGTACTCGTACTGGTAGTCGCCCAGGTGCAGGACCAGGTCGGGGTGCTCGTCGGCGACCCCGCGGTAGGCGGAGAAGTAGCCGTGCTCGTACTGGCTGCAGGAGACGAAGGCCATGGCCAGCGGGCCGCCGTAGGAGGTGCGGCGGGGAGCGGTGCGGGCGCGTCCGACCGGCGAGACGTACGGGCCGAGGCGGAAGCGGTACCAGTAGTCGCGTCCGGCGTCCAGGCCGGTCAGTTCGACGTGCACGCTGTGGCCCCACTCGGGGGCGGCGACGGCGACGCCGGTGCGGACCAGGCGGCGGCAGCGCTCGTCGGCGTACACCTGCCAGCGGACGTCGAACGGGCGGGGCGGCATGCCGCCGAACCCGTCCTCGGCCAGTGGCACCGGGGCGAGCCTGGTCCACAGGACGAA
>NZ_JAPNNL010000008.1 GCF_027620315.1 Nonomuraea corallina
CTGGCGAGCCAGCCCCGGACCGCCTCCTCGGCGGAGGAGTAGCCGACGCCGATGTTCTCGGCGGTGCCGTTGCGGTATCCGGCCCGTTCCATCCGGTCCCAGGGCGAGGAGCCGTCCGGCGACTCGTGGGTGAACTGCCCGGACCGGGCCATCTCCATGGAGTGCGTACGGGCCGCCCTGGTGAGTCTGGGATCGGACGTGAGCGGGCGGCAGCCCTTCCTGGCCCTGGCGGCGTTGGTGAGGCGGACGACGTCGGCGGCCATGCCGGGCATGCTCCTGATCGACTGGTCGTCGCCCAGCACCCGGACCGGGTCGTCGTCGGTGAAGCCGGGGATCTCTCCGGTGGGGCTCTTCGTCGGCCGGACGTCGGTCTCGGCCTGGGCGCGCGGCATCGTGGTGGTCGCCTGCCGGGGGACCCGCTCGGCCTGGGGCTGCGCCTTCGGCGGGGTGGGGCGCGGGGTGGCCTGGGCGGTGGTGGGCGGCGTGGTCTCGTTCAGGAAGATGTGGTCGTCGGGAATCGAGTCGCCGGACATGCGGCCGAGCAGGACACCCGTGAACAGAGCCGCCGCGAGCAGGCCCACGGCACCCAGGTTCGTCCGGCGCCGGACGGTCCGCTGGGTGTGCCGGGTGTGAGAACTCTGCCACATACCGCCACCAACGATAGGGATGTCGGGTCCTGGGAAAGAAGGGATTGCAGGAACCGAAATCGATTCGTTCTGTGGTCAGGTAGAATCGCCACTGGTTACCGGTCTTTTGACTGCCCTCCTGAGGGCGGGTAACCTCTCGTTCGTTGTGTGCATAGGTCCGCGTGACCGATGCGCGGCGCGTCCGGCGTCATCTCCCATCATCATGGCCATCGGGCCGGGAGACGGAAGGTCCGGGCCGTCGTGTGCCCGCACCGACCGACCCCAAGCGCCGCTGTTTCCCGGCGGCGCGCCGAAGACGCGAGCATAAAGAAGGCTACGACCGTGCGCACGTACTCACCGAAGCCCGCCGACGTCCAGCGTCAGTGGTACGTCATCGACGCGACCGATGTCGTCCTGGGCAGGCTGGCCAGCCACGTCGCGACCCTGCTCCGCGGCAAGCACAAGCCGATCTTCGCCAACCACGTCGACACCGGTGACTTCGTCATCGTCATCAACGCTGACAAGATCGCGCTCAGTGGCAACAAGCTCGAGCAGAAGAAGGCGTACCGCCACTCGGGTTACCCCGGCGGTCTGCGTTCCGTCACCTACGGCGAGCTCATGGAGAAGCGGCCCGACAAGGCCGTCGAGAAGGCCGTCAAGGGCATGCTGCCGAAGAACTCCCTCGGCCGGAAGATGATCAAGAAGCTGAAGGTCTACGCGGGTCCCGAGCACCCGCACCAGGCCCAGCAGCCCGTGCCGTTCGAGATCACCCAGATCGCCCAGTAGAAGACCCCCTGCGGGGGGCGCCCCCCGCATGCCCCCCGGAAACGCGGGGGGAGTGGACCTAGTTTGATGTCGTGGGGGAGACCCCACGCCTTGTCCCTGGCGGGGCAAGCGAAAGATTTCAGAGGAGAACCGTGGCTGAGCCCACCGGTGTCGAGACGGTCGTCGAGGCCGAGCAGGAGGACTTCTCCAGCGAGGAGTTCCCGTCCGAGTACACCACCGAATCCGCCGCCAGCGCTGACGCCCCCGTGCGCAAGCCCGTGACCACGGGCAACTCGTACGGCACCGGCCGCCGGAAGGAGGCGATCGCCCGCGTGCGCATCGTCCCCGGCACCGGCAAGTGGACGATCAACGGTCGTTCGCTCGACGCCTACTTCCCGAACAAGGTGCACCAGCAGATCGTCAACGAGCCCTTCGTGGTGCTCGGCGCCGAGGAGGCGTTCGACGTCATCGCGCGCATCGACGGCGGCGGCGTGACCGGCCAGGCCGGTGCGCTGCGCATGGGCCTGTCCCGCGCGCTGGCGATCCTGGACGTCGAGGTCAACCGCCCGCCGCTGAAGAAGGCCGGCTTCCTCACCCGTGACGCCCGCGCCACGGAGCGGAAGAAGTACGGCCTCAAGAAGGCCCGCAAGGCTCCGCAGTACAGCAAGCGCTAAGTTGGCGCGGCTGTTCGGCACCGACGGGGTGCGTGGGGTCGCCGGACGCGACCTCACGGCCGAGCTCGCCATGGACCTCTCGGTCGCGGCGGCTCACGTCCTCGGCGATGCAGGCGTGTTCGCCACCGGCTCCAGCCTCAGGCGGCCGGTGGCGGTCGTAGGCCGGGACCCGCGTGCCTCGGGGGAGTTCCTCGAGGCCGCCGTGGTCGCCGGCCTCGCGTCGTCCGGAGTGGACGTGCTGCGCCTCGGCGTGCTGCCCACCCCGGCCGTCGCCCACCTCACGGCCGCGCTCGGCGCCGACCTCGGCGTCATGCTGTCGGCCTCCCACAACCCGGCGCCCGACAACGGGATCAAGTTCCTGGCCCGGGGCGGCTTCAAGCTGTCCGACGCGGTCGAGGACGAGATCGAGCGGCGGCTCGGCGAGGAGTGGAGCTTCCCCGTCGGCTCGTCCGTCGGGCGTGTGCGTGACGCGTACGGCGAGGCCGACCGTTACATCACCCACGTGCTCGACACCGTCAAGGGCAGGCTCGACGGGCTCGACGTCGTGGTCGACTGCGCCCACGGCGCCGCCCACATGGTGGCCCCGGAGGCGCTGCTGCGCGCCGGCGCGCAGGTCGAGGCCATCGGCGCCAGGCCCGACGGCCTCAACATCAACGACGGCTACGGCTCCACCCACCTCGACAGGCTGCGGCAGATCGTCGTCTCGCGCGGCGCCGATCTCGGCATCGCGTACGACGGCGACGCCGACCGCTGCCTGGCCGTCGACCACACCGGGGCGATCGTCGACGGCGACCAGATCATGGCCATCCTCGCCATGGACATGCACGAGCAGGGCTCGCTGGCCAAGGACACCGTGGTCGCCACCGTCATGTCCAACCTGGGCTTCAAGCTGGCCATGCGCGAAGCGGGCCTCACCGTGATCGAGACGGCGGTGGGCGACAGGTACGTGCTGGAGCGGATGAAGGCCGAAGGCTACAACCTGGGCGGCGAGCAGTCAGGGCATGTGATCATGCTCGACCACGCCACCACGGGGGACGGCCTGCTCACCTCGCTCCACCTGCTGGCGGTGGTGGCCCGATCCGGCCGGTCGCTGCGCGAGCTGGCTTCGGTGATGACGGCGCTGCCGCAGATCCTGATCAACGTCAAGGGCGTCGACCGGGGCAAGGCCGCCGCGCCGGAGCTCAAGGCCGCGGTGACCGAGGCGGAGTCCGAACTGGGAGAGACGGGCCGCGTGCTGATCCGGCCCAGCGGGACCGAGCCGATGATCCGCGTCATGGTGGAGGCCTCCTCCGAGGAGCAGGCCACCAAGGTCGCCGAACGCCTCGCGGACGTGGTCCGCACCGTCTGCGCCTGACTGAGCCTTCGGGTACGGGATCGCCGTACCCGGAGGTCAGGCGTGAGACCTGAGCTGGTCGTCGAGAGTCCAGATGCCTGCCTCGACCCCGCTCACCCGTCTCTGGTAGAGCTCACGTTCGGCGAGGATGCACAGATCTCCCAAGCCGAGCTTGCTCATGACGTGGTCGGTCAGCGGAACGCCGGTTCCTGCCCCGGCGATGAGCGCTCGCAGGAACTCCGGCCCCCACTCCACAGAATGAAGCACCCACGGTGCCTTGCCCTCGATGACCAACTGCAGGAGCTGGGAGAGCTTGTCGGCGTACTGGCGGCGCAGCCGGCCGTCGGCCAGTTGGGCGATGTGATTGCCGTCTCGATCACCGCTGTCACGGGGAGGATGAGCCGGCAGTGGGCGCGCTTGTCGGCAAGCTGGGTGGCGACCATCTCACGGTCCTGGTTCTTGCCCGGAATGTTGAGAAGGTTGCACAGGACTGAGGTGTCGACGAATTCGACCCGGCGGCTTTTCACCCGAGCCCCATCAGGCGATCGAACTCGGTGTGGTCGTTCTCGGGCGGGCCCTGTTCCAGCAGCCCTGAGGTGATGATGGCGCCCAGGTCGCCTTGTGCCATCAGGCTCGGGTAGCCGGGAAGATCCGGAAGCTTGGTGAGATGGGAAAGCCCCGTCGCCCGATCGCGGGTGGTCACCACGACGCTCCGGTGGTCTTCTTGTGAAAGAGCCGACAGCAGGGCCGGGCTGTGGGTGGTGAACACGATTTGGGCGGTGCGCTCTTCGGTTGCGCTCTTCACCAGCCTGAGGAGTTGCGAGGCCTGGGAGGGATGTAGGCCGTTCTCCAACTCCTCGATGACGAGCAAGGGCGTCGCGCCGCCGTCGGCAGGGTCTCGCCGGCTGAGATCCAGGTCCATGCCCTGGCGGAGAAGTGCCGTGGCGATGGCTATGAAGCGCAGGAGGCCGTCGCTCATCTCGCGGGCAGGGGTCGTGGCGCCATCCTCTCGGAGCGCGAGCATCAGGTCGTCGAGTTCGGAGCGGATCAGTTCGATGCCGGAGATGTCGTGGTCGACGAGAGCCTGAGCGTGCCGCAGAAGGCGTTCATAAGCCGTCGGGTCCACTTGCTTGAGGTGCTCGACGACCGCGGAGATGTTCTCCGCGGTCCTACGCAGGCGGATGTCCCTGCTGGGGACATACTGGCGCATCAGATGGGGCACCGGATCCAGATGGAAGACACCGCGCAGTGTGTGAAGAACATCCTGAGCCGCAGTCGCCACATGGCGCTCAGTCTCGGTGGTGAGCTCCAGCCTGAGGGGGAGTTGAGCCGTCAGCAGGCGGGACGAGCGGAAGGCGGCTTTCGGGTCGCGTCCGCGCCGCCCGTTGTACCAGGTGGCCTCGATGCTTCCACTGCTACCGGACGATCTCTCGGCGTGCAGAAGCGTATGGAGGGCGCGCCCTGACGGGTCACGTGTGTTGCGGAGCTTGCCGGAGAAAGCGCGGAGCGACTCACTGATGATCTGTGGCTCGGGTCGGACCCGGATCTCGACATCGAACTCGATAAGGAAATAGGCATTTCCCACCCGCTCAGGATTCAGCACCTGGCAGCCCAGCTGGAAGATGTCCGCGCCATGGGGTGGGCAGCCCGCGATGCCACCCCGCAAGGGGCCTTCGTCCACCCGTCTGCTGTCGAGAGAATCGACGATGTCGCCGCCCTCGGCCAGTCGAGAAAGCACCTCCAGCCCGTCGAGAGCGTTGGACTTCCCGCTGCTGTTGCGGCCGATGAGCAGAGTCATGTCACCCAACGGCAGAAGAGCGTCGCGGAAGGTCTTGAAGCTCGTCAGGCGTAGCTGGAGCAGGCGCGCGGACATGGCACAACGTTACACGTGGGCCGATCGTTCACCCGGCGATCATTCGTCGCCCGTCAGGGAGTAGGAGCGCAGGCGTCGGCCGGTGAGGAAGACGGCGGCGAGGGTGACGATGATCAGGGCCGGGACGGCGAAGCCCAGGCTGACCTCCGCCTCGAAGAACGGGGAGGTGGTGATCTGGTCGGCGACCGTCTGGCCCCACTGCTGGATGGAGAAGCGCCTCGCCCCTGGCACCAGGCTGCCGACCAGTGCCTCCCAGACGAGGGCGTAGATGATGCCGATCGTGACGGCGTGGCGGGTGACGACGCCGAGCAGCAGGAAGACGGCCGCGTAGGCGATGCCCGCGACGAGCGTGCCGACGGCGAAGCCGGAGGCGATGCCGTCTTCGGAGCCGACGAGGATCCAGGCGGCCAGGTAGGTCGGGACGGCCGCGAAGACCGCCACCAGCGAGGCGGCCACCACGAACTTCGTCCGCGCGATGACCGGCCGGGAGATCGGCTTGGACATCAGGTGGATGATGGTGCCGTCGTCGATCTCGGGCGCGATCACGCCGGTGCCGGCGATGAGGCCGAGCAGCGGCAGGAGGGTGCTGAGGGCGAAGCCGCGCATCAGGTCCACGGTCGTGCGCTGGTCCTCGCCGCCGAAGAAGCTGAACATGAGGGCCAGGGCGATCAGCGCGAGGGGGAGCAGGAGCAGCAGGACGACCCTGCGCCGGCCCAGCAGCGCCCGGTAGGTGATGCCTGCCACGACGGTGTTCATGTCAGCTGCTCCTGTTGATCAGGTAGGAGAAGACGCTCTCCAGGTCCTCGTCGGCGGGTGACACCTCGTGCAGGCGGACGCCCTCGGCGCGGGCCACCTGGGGGAGCAGCCGGGCGAACCTGCGGAGCTCGGTGGCCTGCACCTCCAGGCCGTCGCGGCCGAGAGTGACGCCGCCGGCGGAGTCGTCGCGGATGAGGGCGGCGGCGAGCTTGCGGTCGTCGCTGGAGCGGATCCGGAACAGGTGGGGCCGGTCGGTCATGAGCCGGCGGATGTCGCGGAAGTTGCCCGAGGCGGCGTGGCGGCCCGCCACCAGCACCTCGATGTGCTGGGCGACCCGCTCGACCTCCTCCAGGATGTGGGAGCTGAACAGGATCGTCTTGCCCGAGGTGCCCATCGCCCGGATGAGGTCCATCAGGTGGAGCCGCTGGCGCGGGTCCATGCCGTTGAAGGGCTCGTCGAGCAGGAGCACGCCGGGGTCGTGGACGAGCGCGGCGGCGACCTTGACCCGCTGGCGCATGCCCTTGGAGTAGGTCTCGACCCGGCGGTCCTTCGGCTCTTCCATCTCGACCGTGGCCAGGGCCTTGCGGGCGGCCTCCTCCGGGTCGGGCAGGCTGTGGAGCTTGGCCGCCGACAGCACGAACTGCCAGCCGGTCAGGAAGCCGTAGACGCCCTCACGCTCGGGCACCAGGCCGATGTCGCGGTAGATCCGGTGGTTCTTCCACACCTGGGTGCCGTCGAGGGTGACGGTGCCGCCGGAGGGGGCGAGGAACCCGGCCATCAGGTGGAGGAGCGTCGACTTGCCGGCGCCGTTGGGGCCGAGCAGGCCGGTGACGCCGGGCCCGATCGTCATGGTGACGTCGTTGACCGCCACGACGTTGCCGTACCAGCGGGAGACCTGGGAGAGCTCGATCTTCACTGTGCGGCCGCCTTCCGGTAGCGCGCGGCCAGGACCGCCACCGCGGCGGCGATGAGCGCCAGCACGATGAGGGCGGGCACCGGGCCGCCGGGGTAGGAGCCTTCTGGGATGTGCTGGGTGGTGCCGAACAACCCTGCCTGCACGGCGTCGACCAGCCAGAAGGGGTTGATCAGCCAGGCCCAGGCGGCGGCCGCGTCGTGGCCGGTGGAGTAGAGGGCGGCGAAGATCATCGGCGCCGCGCCGGTGGACAGCAGGTAGACGGTGATCACCGAGGCGACGCCGAGCCCGCGCCGGGGTGTCAGCGCGGCCAGGGCCAGCCCGATGGTGGACAACAGGACGGACAGCACCGCGGCCATGGCGACGGCGCCGAGATACTCGCCCGTGGGCGGCGGGCCGGGCAGGTCGACGAGCAGGTCGCCGATGAACATCACCGTCAGCGGCACCGCCACCAGCAGGAACATCGCCACGGTCATGGCCGCGACCTTGGCTCCGACGTACTCGGCGATCGTGACCGGGCGGGAGAGGTAGAGCGGGAGCACGCGGTGGCGCAGGTCGGGGGCGACCACGGTGGGCGACTGGGAGGCCAGGAAGATGGCGATCACGGCCTGCATGACGACGGCGTAGCCGCTGTAGTCGCCGAGCCGCTGCTGGACCAGGGCCATCATGGCGATGGACACCACGACGGGGAACATCATGACGGCCGCCAGCGAGAACGGCATGATCTTGGATCGGGCGGGCCTGCCCAGCCCGAAGACGCCGCGCAGGCTGTGGACGCCCAGCGCGAGCGTGGTGTGGGCGCGGCCGAGGCGGGGGCCGTCGTAGTGGCGGTAGCCGATGTCGTAGATCTCAGACACGGGCGGCCTCCTCCCTGAAGACGTCCTCGATGCGCTGGCGGCCCTGCTCCAGGCGGATCAGGCACAGGTCGAGGTCGGCGGCGGCGTCACGGACGGCGTCGTAGGTCTCGGGGCCGCGCACCTCGACCAGGAGCGTGCGGCCGAGCGGGCTGACGGTCTGGCCGAGCTCGGCCAGCCGCCCGGCCAGCGCGTCGGCGCCCTCCTCGACCTCGACCGTGATGGACTCGGTCGCCTGGGTGAACTCGGTGAGCGCGGACGAGCGCAGCAGGCGGCCGGCGTCGATGACGATGACGTGGTCGCAGACCCGCTCCAGCTCGCCGAGCAGGTGGGAGGTGACGAGCACGCTGATGCCGAACTCGGTGCCGATGCGCCTGATCAGGGTCAGCATCTCGTCGCGGCCACGCGGGTCGAGCCCGTTGGTCGGCTCGTCGAGGAAGATGAGCTTGGGGTCGTGGACGAGCGCCTGGGCCAGCTTGACCCGCTGCTTCATGCCGGTGGAGTAGCCGCCGATCGGGCGGTAGCGCTCCTCTGCGAGGCCGACGTGGCGCAGCACGTCGGCGGCGCGCTCACGGGCGGCGGTGCGGGGCAGCCCGGACATCCGCGCCAGGTGGACGACCAGCTCGGTGGCGGACACGTCGGGCGGCAGGCATTCGTGCTCCGGCATGTAGCCGACGAGCCTGCGGATCTCGGCGCCCTGGGTGAACGCGTCGAGACCGAGCACGGTGGCGCGGCCCTCGGAGACGGGCAGCAGGCCGAGCAGGATCTTGATGAGCGTCGACTTGCCCGCGCCGTTCGCCCCGACGAGGCCGGTGACGCCGGGACCGGCGGTGACCGTGAGCCGGTCGAGCGCCGTGACGGTGGGGAAGCGTTTGGTCAGCCCCTCGATGGCGAGGATGTGCATGCCCCGGACCCTACCGGCCGGGGTCGTTCGGAATCGTCGTCCCAGGGGATGAATAGGTGTCATCCCTGAGTCCGGCATCCGGGTCCCGGCCGGGGTCGTCTCAGGGGCTTACGTCCGGCGCAGGACCACCCTGCGGACGGAGTGGTCGCGGCCCTTGTGCATGACCAGGTCGGCGCGGCCGCGGGTGGGGGCGATGTTCTCCAGCAGGTTGCGCTCGTTGATGTCGCGCCAGACGTTGACGGCGAAGTCCGTCGCCTGGTCGTACGGCATGTCGGCGATGAACTTGAAGTACGACTTGGGGTCTTCGAAGGCGGTGCGGCGGAGTTTGTGGAAGCGGTCCACGTACCAGGTGCGGACGTTCTCGACCTTGGCGTCGACGTAGATGGAGAAGTCGAAGTAGTCGTTGACGGCGAGGGAGGTGGGCGGGGCGGGCTGGAGGACGTTGAGCCCTTCCATGATGAGGATGTCTGGATTTTTCACGACCTGGTAGGCGTCCGGGACGATGTCGTACTCCAGATGGCTGTAGACCGGCGCCCGCACCTCGGCCGCCCCCGCCTTCACCTCCGCCACGAACCGCACCAGCGCCCGGCGGTCATAGCTCTCCGGGAAGCCCTTGCGGTGCATGATGCCCTTGGATTCGAGCACCGCGTTGGGATAGAGGAAGCTGTCAGTCGTGACCAGCTCGACGTGCGGGTGCTCGGGCCACCTGGCCAGCAGCGTGTGGAGCAGCCGCGCGGTCGTCGACTTGCCGACCGCGACGCTGCCGGCGATGCCCAGGATGTACGGCACGCGCCGCTCGGGATGCCCGAGGAAGGCGCTCAGCACGCTGCTGCGCTGTTTCGACCCGGTGAAGTGCAGGTTGAGCAGCCGGGTCAGCGGGAGATAGATGTCCGTGACTTCGGTGAGGTCGATGGGGTCGTCGACGCCGCGCAGCTCTTCGAGCTCGTCCGCGGTGAGAGTCAAGGGCGTGTTCTTGCGAAGATCGCTCCACTGCTCCCTGCTCAGTTCCACGTAGCCGTTGTTCACTCTGGCAGCGTAACGACGCGGCCCGGGTCGGTTCACGGCCGGGGTATCCACAGCCTGTGGACGAATCGGGGGATTACCGATAATCAGTTCGGGGAAGGATGGCGAATTCGCCGGAATGACGGGGATGTCCAGGTCTACTGTTCGAGATGTCCCCCGCTGGAGAGGCCCTCTGGAGGTCCTGTGGATCGTCGCAGCTTCCTGGCCGGGGCGGCCGTGCTGGCGGCGGGGCCGTTCGCCGGAGTCGCGTGCGCCGGGCAGCGCGGCGGAGCCCGTCCGATCGGGAGCCAGGGGCCGCGCGGAGGCTACGGGCGGTTGAGGCCGGTGCGCGACCTGGCCGACGGAGAGGTCCGGCTGCACCTGCCCGAGGGCTTTCGCTACCGCTCGTTCGGCGCGGCCGGTGAGCGCTTACCCGGCGGCTTCACGGTCCCCGGCAGGCACGACGGCATGGCCGCCTTCCGCGGCCCGCGCGACACCGCGATCCTGATCCGCAACCACGAGGTCGACGGCCCGGTCGGCGCGTTCGGCGACCCGGAGCGCGCCTACGACCGGATGGCCGGCGGCGGCACCGTCACCCTGCACGTGACCCGCCACGGCGAGGTGCTCAAGAGCTTCCCGTCGCTCACCGGCACGATGCGGAACTGCTCTGGCGGCCCCATGCCGTGGGGCGCCTGGATCAGCTGCGAGGAGACCGTCGACGGCCCCGACGTGGACGCCCCCGGCAACAACCGCCTGGCCGAGAAGCACGGCTACGTCTTCGAGGTCCCGCTGCGGGGCGACGCCGACGCCCGGCCGATCAGGGCGGCGGGGCGCTTCGCGCACGAGGCTGCCGCCTTCGACCCCTCCACCGGCACGCTGTACCTCACCGAGGACAACGTCCACGCCCCCTCCGGTTTCTACCGGTACGTCCCGCCACAGGACCCCATGCGGGCCGGGCGGCTGCTCGACGGCGGCAAGCTCCAGATGCTCGCGGTCGACGGCGAGCCCGGCGCCGACCTGGCCCGAGGCCACCGCGCCGGCACGACGTTCGCCGCCACCTGGGTGGACGTCGACGACCCCGATCCCTCCTTACCCCGCGGGACGTCCCGGGCCGCCGCCGAGCGGGCCGTCGGCGACCAGGGCAGGGAGGCCGGCGCCGCCGTCTTCTCCCGCCTCGAAGGCGCCGTGCACCACCAGGGCACCGTCTACTTCGTCTCCACCCAGGGCGGCGACCCGGACCCCGGCGACGACCCGCCGGACGGCTTCGGCGACGGGCGCGGCCAGGTCTGGGCGTACGAGACGTGGAACGGCACGCTCAGGCTCGTCTACCAGTCTCCCCGCGCCGCCGCGCTCGACCTGCCGGACAACGTGACAGTGAGCAACCGCGGCACGCTCGTGCTCTGCGAGGACGGCGGGGGCGACAACTACCTGCGCGGGCTGACCCGCGACGGGGAGATCTTCGACTTCTGCCGCCTGGAGCCGGTCCGCGGCGACTCGGGCGCCGAGTTCGCCGGCTCCACGTTCGGGCCCGGCGGCCGGACCCTCTACGTGAACGTGCAGACCGTACGGGGACGCTCCATCGCCATCTGGGGCCCCTGGCAGCGCGGCGCCTTCTGACCGCGCGCCGCGCGCCGACGGTCAGGGGACCGGATCGGCCGCGAGTAGCCTGGGACGATGATCCTCGGCATCGGGGTCGACGTGGTCGACATCGCACGCTTCCGCGACGCTCTCGAACGCACCCCCGCGCTGCGCGAGAGGCTGTTCACCGCGGCCGAGCGCGGTCTCGCGATCCAGTCGCTGGCCGGCCGGTTCGCCGCCAAGGAGGCCGTGGCCAAGGCCCTCGGCGCGCCGCGCGGCCTGAGCCACCTGGAGGCGGAGGTGCACCGGGACAAGAACGGCAGGCCCGAGCTGCGCGTCACCGGCGAGGCCGCCGAGGTCGCCCGCGAGCTGGGGGTCAAACGCTGGCACGTCTCGCTGAGCCACGACGGGGGCGTCGCGATGGCCTACGTGATCGCCGAAGGCTAGGTTGGTCAGGGTGTTCACCGCCTACACCGCCGACCAGATCAGGACCGCCGAGCGCGCGCTGATGGCCACGCTGCCGGAGGGCACGCTCATGCGCCGCGCCGCGACCGGGCTGGCCGCCGTCTGCGCCGCCCTGCTGCCCCGGGTGTACGGGAGCCGCGTCGTCCTCCTGGTGGGCAGCGGCGACAACGGCGGCGACGCCCTCTACGCCGGCGCCACGCTCACCGGCCGCGGCGCCGCGGTGACGGCCGTCCTGGCCGGTTCCCGCGCCCATGAGGCGGGGCTGGCGGCCCTGCTGGCCGCCGGCGGACGCGCCACCGGCCACTCCGCGGCCGCCTTCAGCCCGGGCGGGGCCGCCGCGCCCAGGCACGGGGACGCGCTCGTCACGCACGAGACGGCGGTGTGGGGGGGCGGCGGGGACGCGGACGAGGCGCGCCGGGCCGTCGAGCGCGCCGACCTGATCGTGGACGGCCTGGTCGGGATCGGCGCGTCGGGGGCGCTCCGCGAGCCGTACGCCGGGCTGGCCGAGGCCGCCGGCCGCGCCGCAGCCCCGGTCGTCGCCGTGGACGTGCCCAGCGGGGTCGACTCCTCCACCGGCCGGGTCGAGGGAGCCGCGATCCGGGCCGCGGTGACCGTGACGATGGGGGCGCGCAAGACCGGCCTGCTCGTCGACCCCGGGGCCACCCTCGCGGGCCGGATCGAGCTGGTCGACATCGGGCTCGGCCCGTACCTGCCCGACCCGGACGTCACGGCGCTCACCCGCGCGTCGGCGCGCGGCCTGCTGCCGCGCCCGGCCGCCGAGTCCGACAAGTACCGCAGGGGCGTGGTCGGCGTCGCCGCCGGCAGCGACCACTACACCGGCGCCGCCGTGCTCGCCGTCGGCGGCGCGCTCAACGCGGGCGCGGGCATGGTCCGCTACGCCGGTCCCGCCAGGCCCGCCGGACAGGTGCGGGCCCGCTGGCCCGAGGCCGTCGTCACCGAGCTGGACGCGCCGGACGTGGACGCCGTCGGCCGGGTGCAGGCCTGGGTCGTCGGCCCCGGACTCGGCACCGGGGAGTGGGCCCGCGAGCTGCTCCGCCGGGTGCTCGCCACCGACGTGCCGGTGCTGGTCGACGCCGACGGGCTGAACCTCGTGGCCCGGGACGTCTCCCTGCTGCGCCGTACCGCGCCCGTCCTGATCACCCCGCACGCGGGGGAGCTGGCGCGGCTGACGGGGACCGCGCGCGGGGCCATCGAGGCCGCGCCGCTCGCGCACGCGCGCGCGGCGGCGGCCGAGCTGGGCGTGACCGTGCTGCTCAAGGGGTCCACCACGGTCGTCGCGGAGGAGGGGACGCCGACATGGGTGAACGGCACGGGAACCCCGTGGCTGGCCACCGGCGGCACCGGCGACGTCCTGTCCGGCGTCGCCGGGTCGCTGCTCGCCCAGGGGCTCGGCGCGCGCGAGGCGGGCGCGTGCGGCGCGTACCTGCACGGGCTCGCCGGACGGATCGCCGCCGCCGGTGCGCCCCTCACGGCCGCGGGCGTGGCCGAGGCGCTCCCCGCCGCCATCAGGGAGCTGAACGAGATTCCGGCCGCGTCCCAGCGCTGACGGCGAGGGGTGCTGGACGAGGACCCGGCCGTATCCCGGCGCTGACGGCGCGTGGTGTTGAACGAGGATCCGGCCGCGTCGCGGAGCCGGCGCGGAAGGGGGCGGGTGCGGGGCGTCGTCAGGGGTGCTGAGCGGGGGAAATTCGCGCTCGACCACGCCCGGGAGCTGCCAAACTAGAAGGATGAGCTCCCCGATGGCGACGCCCGCCGAGGCGCGGGTCGACCTGGCCGCGATCAGGCACAACGTGGCGCTGCTGCGCGAACGCGCCGGCGGCGCCGAGCTGATGGCCGCCGTCAAGGCCGACGCCTACGGGCACGGGCTGGTGCCCGCGTCCCTGGCCATGCTGGAGGCGGGCGCCGGCCGGCTCGGCACCGCGTTCATCCAGGAGGCGCTCGACCTGCGGGCCGCGGGTGTCACCGCGCCGATCCTGGCCTGGCTCATCACGCCCGGCGAGCCCGTCGGCGAGGCGCTGCGGGCCGGCGTCGAGGTGTCGGCGTCCGACGAGCGGCTGCTCGGCGAGATCGCCGAGGCCGCCCGGGCCACCGGGGTCACCGCCCGCGTCCACCTGGAGGCCGACACCGGCATGAGCAGGGGCGGCTCGCCGCCCGCCGCCTGGCCCGGCCTGCTGCGCAAGGCGCTGGAGCTGCGCGCGGAGGGCGTCGTCGAGGTCGTCGGCCTGTGGTCGCACTTCGCCTGCTCCGACATGCCCGGCCATCCGTCCGTCGAGGCCCAGCTCGACGCCTTCGAGGCCGCGCTCAAGGTGGCCGAGCAGACCGGGGTGGCCGGCTCCCACGTGATCAGGCACCTGGCCAACTCGGCCGCCGTGATGACGCTGCCCAGGGCCCACTTCGACATGGTGCGCGCCGGCATCGCCGTCTACGGGCTGAGCCCTGTCCCCGAGCTGGGCGACTTCGGGCTGCGTCCCGCCATGACGCTCGTGGCTCGCCTTGCCATGGTCAAGCGGGTGCCTGAAGGGTCGGGGGTGTCCTACGGTCACCTCTACGTGACCGGCCGGGAGACCACGCTCGCGCTGGTCCCGCTCGGCTACGCCGACGGCGTCCTGCGTCACGCGACCGACCGCGCCGAGGTGCTGGCCGGCGGCCGTCGCCGCCGGGTGACCGGCCGCGTCTGCATGGATCAATTCATGATCGACGTGGGGGACGACCCTTTGCGGGCAGGTGACGAGGTGATCCTGTTCGGGCCGGGCGGACAGGGGGAGCCGACCGCTCAGGAATGGGCGGATACGCTCGGCACGATCACACATGAGATCGTGACGAGGATCGGGTCACGCGTACCGAGAGTGTACGAAGGACAGGTGACATGACGACGACCACACGCCGCAGGGTCGGGATCGCGGGCGCGCTCGTCGGCGCCGCGTCGGCGGGCATCGCGGCGGCCGCGATGGCCAAGCGCTACGCGGTCGGCCGCATCCGTCTGCGCCCCGACCTGGAGGCCGGGGAGCCCTTCGGCGAGCTGCGCGGCACCGACCACACCCTCATCACGTCCGACGGCGTGGCGCTGCACGTCGAGGTCGACGAGCCCCAGGAGCGGCCCCAGGAGCGGCACGCGGCCGACGGCGGCGCGCCGCTCACCATCGTGCTGTGCCATGGCTACTGCCTCAGCCTCGAATCGTGGCACTACCAGCGCAGGGACCTGCGCGAGAACCACCGCCTCGTGCTGTGGGACCAGCGCTCCCACGGCCGCTCGCAGCGCGCCGTCTCCGGCGACACCTCGATCGACCGGCTCGGCGACGACCTGGCCGAGGTGCTGGCGACGTTCGTGCCGGGGCCGTGCGTCCTCGTCGGCCACTCCATGGGCGGCATGACGATCATGGCGCTCGCCGACCGCCACCCCGAGCTGTTCGGCGACAAGGTCCGCGGCGTGGCCCTCATCGCCACCTCGGCGGGCAAGCTGGCCGAGGTCACGCTCGGACTGCCCGCCTTGGTGTCCAAGGCCGTGCACAAGGTCGCCCCGGGCACGGTGTCGATGCTCGGCCGCAAGGGCTCGCTCGTCGACCGCACCCGCCACGCGGGCAGCGACATCGCCTTCCTGCTGACCCGTTACATGGCCTTCGGTGACTCCAGGAACATCAGCCCGACCCTCGTCGACTTCGCCGAGACCATGATCAGGGCGACTCCGACCGAGGTGGTCGCCGACTTCTATCCCGCGCTGATGAACCACGACAAGCTGTCCGCGCTGCACGTCCTCGACCCGGTTCCCACCGCCATCATGGTCGGCGACAAGGACTGGCTGACGCCGCCCGACCACAGCCGCGCCATGGCCGAGGCCCTGCCCAAGGCCCAGTTGACCGAGGTGCCCGACACCTCTCACCTGCTCCAGCTCGAACGCCCCGGCGCGGTCACCGACGCGCTGCGCGACCTGATCAAGAGGGTGGTCCCGTGAGGCTGAGCACCGCCGAAGAGACCCGGGCGTACGGCTCGCGCCTGGCCGACCTGCTGCGGCCCGGCGACCTGCTGGTCCTGTCGGGCCCGCTCGGCGCCGGCAAGACCACGCTCGTGCAGGGCATCGCCGAGGGGCTCAAGGTGCGCGGGCCGATCACCTCGCCCACGTTCGTCATCGCCCGCGTGCACCCGTCGCTGTGCGGCGGCCCGGCGCTGGTCCACGCCGACGCCTACCGACTCGGCGGTGACCTGGAGGTCGACGACCTCGACCTGGACGCCTCGCTGGAGGAGTCGGTGACCGTCGTCGAGTGGGGCGAGGGCCTGGTCGAGGGGCTGTCGAACGAACGCCTGGAGATCCACATCGACCGCGAGGCGGGCGACGACGCCCGCGTCGTCACGCTGCGGGGGGTGGGCCCGCGCTGGGCCGACACGCCGTCTGACGCCGCAGGAGAGTAAAGGGCGCGCCGACGGCCGGTCATCCTGTCACCCTTGACGTACCTTCGCCATGACGGAAAACATGATCATTGGTAAGGGTTGGTCCCGAAAATCTGGGTATTCAGGAATGCGGTGTCCACGAAACCGGTGGATACTCGTCAAGAGCGGCGGAGTGGGGTGCGGCGGTGCTCAGGGTCAAGCGAGTCGCGTACGCGGGGGCCATCCTCATGATCGGTGTCATGGGCTGCGCCGCCGAGGCGCAGACGCCCACGGGCAGCCCGACACCCGCCGACACCGGCAGTCCGGCAGGCTCGGTCGCGCCCACCGCGACCGCCACGACCACCGCCACCACGACCGCGACGACCACGGCGACGGCCACGCCCACGGTCTCCTCCATCTCGGTCCAGCTCAACCCCGACCGCGTCACCGCGGGCGAGAGTTCCACCGTGTGGATCCTGGCCAACTGCCCGGCGCCGCAGGGCGGGCCCGCCCACACCGGCACCGCCACCTCCCGGGCGTTCGTCAGCGGCGTCACGCTCAACCCGGCCCCTGCCGGCGGCACGCCGAGCCCGACCGGCAGCGCCGGGGGCGACTGGGTGCGCGGCCAGGCCCAGGTCTCCGGCACCGTCCGGCGCGGCTCGTACCGCGTGGACGTCAAGTGTGACGGCACCAACCACGCCGGTCGCGCGACCCTGCGCGTGGCGCGGCCCGAACCGCTGCCCAGCGACGTGCCCACCAGGGCGCCCAGGGCGGGCGGCGGCGGCACGTTCGGCCAGGAGGCCGACGAGGGCACGTCGATCCCGCTGGGCGGCGTGGGCGCGGCCCTCGGGCTCGCGCTGGTCGTCGGCGTCGGCGTGGCGGTCAAGCGCCGCCGGTCCTAGCCATGGCGGGTTCGGGACGGGTGGTGCTCGCGGGCGCCGTGACGGGCCTGGTGCTGGTCGCCTTCGGTCAAGGTCTGGGGCAGCCCGAGCAGGCGGCGGCCGCCGTGGTCCCCGAGAAGATCGGCATCCCGTCGATCGACGTCGAGGCGCCGCTGATGAAGCTCGGGGTCAAGGACGGCGAGGTCGAGCTGCCGCCTTACGAGAAGCCCGGGATGGCGGGCTGGTACACCGGCAGCGTGGTGCCGGGCGAGAAGGGCGCCTCGGTGATCATCGGCCACGTCGACACCAAGACCGAGCCGGCCGTGTTCTACAAGCTCCGTCACGTGCGCAAGGGCTCGACGGTGCGGGTCGAGCGGAGCGACGGCAAGGTCGTCACGTACAAGGTCGACGGCGTCGAGCAGGTCCACAAGGACCGGTTCCCGTTCCGCAAGGTGTACGTCGAGGACGGGCTCAAGCTCGTGACCTGCGGCGGCAGGTTCGACCGGGCCAAGGGCGAGTATCTCGACAACGTCATCGTGTACGCCTCGCCTGCCTGAAAAGCGGTTGCCCGTCACGCGACCATGGAGGCATGAGCGTACCGACGAACCCGCCCGCGACCGGCACGCGCGTGCCCTGGCTGGACGTGCATCCGCGCGTGCGCGCCGCGGTCGGGGACTTCCTGGGCGGCCGTGTGGTCGACGCGGTCACCCAGGACGGCGGTTTCTCCCCGGGCGCGGCCGTGCGGGTGCGCGCCGACGGCGGCCGGCGGGCCTTCGTCAAGGCCGTGGGCCCGGGGCCGAACCCGGACTCTCCCGGCATCTACCGGACCGAGGCCGCGATCGCCGCCGCGCTGCCCGCCTCCGTGCCCGCGCCACGGCTGCTCACGACGTTCGAGGTCGACGGCTGGGTGGCGCTCGTGTTCGAGGAGGTCGAGGGCCGCCACCCGGAGATCCCGTGGCGCCGTGACGAGCTCGACCTGGTGCTGGCGGCCGTCCGGCGGATGAGCGCCGAGTTGACGCCCGCGCCGATCGACGTGCCGGCGATCCAGGAACGGCTCGGCGACTCGTTCAGTGGCTGGCGCAAGCTGCTGGGCGAGGACACCACCGGGCTCGACCCGTGGGCGCTGCGCCATCTCGACGCGCTGGCCGCGCTGGAGTCCGGCTGGGGCGAGGCCGCCGCCGGTGACACGTTGCTCCATTCGGACCTGCGGGCCGACAACCTGCTGGTGTCCGGTGAGCGGGTGTACGTCGTGGACTGGCCGTGGGCGTGCCGGGGCGTCTCCTGGTTCGACCTGATGGCGATGCTGCCGTCGGTGGCGATGCAGGGCGGGCCGCCGCCGCACGAACTGCTGCCCGACCCGGACCCGGCGGTCACCGCGGTCCTGGCCGGGCTGGCCGGCTACTTCGTGCGGCAGAGCCGTCAGCCGAGCCCGCCGGGGCTGCCGACCGTGCGCGGGTTCCAGCACGCGCAGGGCGTCGTGGCCCTGGAGTGGCTCCGGCATCGCACCGGCTGGGCCTGAACAGGCCCACGACCCGGCCCGTGACCACGTACAGGCCAGGGGTCGCGTACAGGCCACGGGTCGCGTACAGGTCGGGGATGGCGGGCGGTGGCGCGGATCGTGCCCGGACCGGTGCGTTCGGTACGGGCGCGGGCGGGGGCGGGCCGCGGGTAGGCTAAACAGTCGTGCTGGTCCTGGCCTTTGACACCGCGACGCCCGCCGTCACCGCCGCTCTCCACGACGGCGAACGGGTGCTCGCCGAATCCACGACGATCGACGCCCGCCGTCACGGCGAGCTGCTCGCGCCGACCGTCGAGCGCGTCCTGTCCGAGGCGGGCGTGCGGCTGCGCGACGTGACCGCGGTCGTGGCCGGCCGCGGCCCCGGCCCCTACACCGGCCTGCGCGTCGGTCTGATGACCGCGCAGGCGCTGGCGGCCACGCTCGGCGTGCCCGCCCACGGCATCTGCACGCTCGACGTCCTCGCGTACGGCAGCGGCCTCGACGAGCCGTTCCTGGTGGCGACCGACGCGCGGCGCAAGGAGGTGTTCTGGGCCCGCTACGCCGACCTGCGCACCCGCCTCGACGGCCCGTCCGTCGACAGGCCCGCAGACGTGCCCGTCGAGGGCCTGCCGGTGGTCGGCGCCGGGGCGGGCCTCTACCCCGACGCCCTGGGCGCCGCCGCCGACCCGGCCTACCCGTACGCCGGGTTCCTGGCCGCCCTGGCGGCCGAGCGCATCGCGGCGGGAACGCCGCTCGACGAGGCCCGCCCGATCTACCTGCGCCGCCCCGACGCGGTCGTGCCGGGCGCGCCCAAGAAGGTGACGGCGTGAGACTGCGCCGGATGACCGAGGGCGACCTGCCGGAGGTCATGGCGATCGAGCGGGCCACGTTCCCGCTCGACGCGTGGAGCGAGGGCATGATGCGCGGCGAGCTGGCCGACCAGCCGCGCACCCGGCACTACGTGGTGGCCGTGGCCGACGACGTGATCGTCGGCTACGCCGGGGTCGCGGTCGCCTCCGACCAGGCCGACGTGCAGACGATCGCGGTGCTGGAGGCCCACCGCGCCGCGGGCGTCGGCGCCGCGATGCTCGACGAGCTGCTGGCCGAGGCGCGCCGGCGCGGAGCCCGGGAGATCTTCCTGGAGGTGCGGGAGGACAATCCCGTGGCGCGCCGCCTGTACGAGCGGTTCGGGTTCGAGCGCATCGGCGTCCGCCGTCGCTACTACGACGACGGCACCGACGCGATCACGATGAGGAGGAAGCTGGATGGCTGACGCACCGCTGGTCCTGGGCATCGAGACGTCCTGTGACGAGACAGGGATCGGCCTGGTCAGGGGCCACACGCTGCTGGCCAATACCATCGCCTCCAGCATGGACGAGCACGCCCGTTTCGGCGGGGTGGTGCCGGAGGTCGCCTCGCGCGCCCATCTGGAGGCCATGACGCCCACGGTGGACGCGGCGCTGGCCGCCGCCGGGGTGAAGCTGTCCGACGTCGACGCGGTGGCCGTCACCGCCGGTCCGGGGCTGGCCGGGGCGCTGCTGGTCGGCGTGGCCGCCGCCAAGTCCTACGCGCTCGGCCTGGGCGTGCCTCTCTACGGCGTCAACCACCTGGCCGCGCACGTCGCCGTCGACCAGCTCGAACACGGGCCGCTGCCCAAGCCCTGCATCGCCCTGCTGGTGTCCGGCGGACACTCCTCGCTGCTGCTGGTGCCCGACGTGGCCGAGGACGTGATCTCGCTCGGGTCGACCGTCGACGACGCGGCGGGGGAGGCGTTCGACAAGGTGGCGCGGGTGCTCGGGCTGCCGTTCCCCGGCGGCCCGTACATCGACAAGGCGGCCCGCGACGGCTCCGGCACGGCGGTCGCCTTCCCGCGCGGCAAGATCGACGACGGCACTCTCGACTTCTCCTTCTCCGGCCTCAAGACCGCCGTGGCCCGGTGGGTGGAGGCGCGGGAGGCCGGCGGCGAGCGCATCCACGTGCCCGACGTGGCGGCCTCGTTCCAGGAGGCGGTGGTCGACGTGCTGACCCGCAAGGCGCTGCAGGCGTGCCGCCAGTACGACGTGCACGACCTGCTCATCGGCGGCGGGGTGGCGGCCAACTCGCGGCTGCGCGCGCTGGCGCAGGAGCGGTGTGACGCGGCCGGCGTGCGGCTGCGGGTGCCCCGGCCGGGGCTGTGCACCGACAACGGCGCGATGGTGGCGGCGCTGGGCTCGGACCTGGTGGCGGCCGGGGTCGCGCCCTCGGCGCTGGACATCCCGGCCGACTCGTCGCTGCCCATCACGACCGTGCACGTCTGACGGCGCCGCCCGGTGAGCGCGAAGTAGGGGCGGGAGCCGGCGTCAGTCCTTGCTCCGGCTGGGCCGCAGCAGCGCCTCGGCCAGCGCCAGCATGGTCTCTTCCAGGGCGCCGAGGCGTTTGGTGAGGTCGGTGGTGGCGGGCTCGACGATGTCGGAGACGGTCTCGGCGAGCGTGTCGCGGTCGGGGCGGGAGCGGACGGTCTCGGCGAGCGAGGCCGCCGCCTCGGTCAGCCGTTCGCCGTGGGTGTCGAGCAGCTTGCCGATGCCCAGGGCCGCGGGCAGGCCGTCGATGCGCCGGCCGACCGCCTCCAGCGCCTCGCCGGCCTGCTCGGCTCGGGTGTTGAGGCCCGTCAGGTGGGCGTCGAGACCGTCGACCCGGTGGGTCAGGCGCTCCTCGGCCTGGCCCAGCCGCCCGTCGAGGCCGGTGAAGCGCTCCTCCTGGCGGCCCTCGGCCGCCTCCAGCCGCTGGTCCTGCGCGGTCAGGCGCTCGTCGACCGCGTCGAAGCGGCCCGCGTGGGCGGCCAGGCGGGCGTCGATGGTGTCGAACCGGCCGCCGTGGGCGGTCAGGCGCTCGTCCACCGCGTCGAACCGTCCGGTGAGGCGTGTGTCGATCGCGTCGAACCAGCCCGTGTGGGCGGTCAGCTCTTCGTCCAGCACGTCGAAGCGGCCCGCGTGGGCGGCCAGACGGGCGTCGATGGTGTCGAACCGGCCGGTGTGGGCGGTCAGGTGTTTGTGGAGCGCGTCGAGGCGGTTGGTGTGGGTGGTCACCCGGCCGTCCATGCCGCGCAGGCGGGCGTCGACGTCGGCCAGGCTCTCCTCGGCCGTCTCGAACCGGGCGTCGAGGGCCATGAGCCGGCTCTCCACCCGGTCGACCCGGCCGTCGACGCCGTCGAAGCGCCCGGACATGCTCTGGCCGAGCTCCTCGACGCGGGCCCCCACCTCCTGGGTGGCGTTCGCGATCCGCTCGTCGAAGGTGGCGGACAGGTCGAGCACCACGCCCTCGACGCGGTCGGTGCGCGCGTTGAGCTCGGCCAGCGACTTGTCGAGCCGGGTGAACCGGCCGGCCGCAGCCTCCATGCTCGTGCTCACCTGCGCCAGCTTGGCCGTGACGTCGCCCATCCGCCCGGCCAGGTCGCCGGTGAAGTCGAGGACCGTCTGCAGCCGGCCCAGCGTCTCCTCCATCCCCTCGCACACGGCGGTCACGTCGGCGCGCAGCTTCGGCAGCTCCATCACCGGGTGGACGCGCTTGCCGACCGACTCCACCGCGGAGTCGACCTCGCCGACCTGCTCGCCCACCGCGTCGACGTGGTCGCGCACCGCCTCGACGTGCTGAGCCAGCCCTTCGGCCCACATGGGCGGCTTGGCGGCGATGTCGTCCAGCCGGCCGCTGACGGTCGCCAGGGTGCCGCTCAGCCCGCCCAGCTCGCGCTCGCGCACCTCGCGCAGGAGCCATTCCATGCCCTCCAGCCGCTGACGGATCTCGTCGAGCACGGCCCCCTGCGTGCGCTGCTCGTACACGTGATCCTGCGCGGCCCGCGCCAGCAGCTCCCGCATCCGCTCCGAGATGGCCGTCTGGCCACCCGGCTGCAGCAGGGTGGTGTGGTTGGAATGGTCCACCGAAAGGCTCCTTCGCTGTCGACGGTCTGCCGCGTAGCGGTGGGATGGTCCGATTTGCAGATAAGAAGGAGAACGCGGCTCACCGCAATAGGGGGAGAACTCCCGTCCGTTCACCTTAGCCTCTGGATCAAGGTCCGTCAGGGGCGAGGAAAAACATCGCGCTTGCCGGTGAATCGCCCTGATTTGTCATTCACGCAGGTGAGCCGGGGTCGCAGATCAGGACGGTGGGCTTATCGGATACCCGCGTCAGAATGACCACGGCGGTCCTGTCGCCGGACAATCTCAGGTCTCCCCGCAGGCGTTCTATGTCCACCGCGGAGCCGCGTTTCTTGATGACCGCGTTGCCCACGCCGCGTTCCCTCAGCGCGGCCCTGAGCCGTTTCAGCGAGAACGGCATCACCTGCCGCACCTCGTAGCGGGCGGCCCACGGGGTGTCGACCGGCTCGTCGCCCGAGATGTAGGCGATCATCGGGTCGGGCAGCCACCCGCGCACCATCTCGGCCACCTCGCCGACCAGGTGCGCCCTGACGGCCGCCCCGTCCGGCTCGTAGACGTACCGCCCGACCGGCCCGGTGGCGGCCCGCACGCCGGTGGCGGTGAGCGTGTGCCCTCCCGGCAGCAGCGTGGCGCGCCGCGCCGCCTCCGGCGCGCGGCCGGTCCACAGCGTCGCCTCCTTCACCTCGCCCTTGTACGAGACCCACTCGGCCTCCGCGCCCTCGGGGATGAACTCGTACGGGATGCCGGGCGCGACCTTCACACAGCCCACCGGCGCCCGCCCCAGCAGGTCGAGCACCACCGGCCAGGGCGGCGAGTAGGCCATCGGGTCGAACGTGCGGCCCCGGGAGGTGCGCCGGGCGGGGTCGGCGAACAGCACGTCGTACGCCTCCGGTCGCACCTCGGCCGCGTCGCCCACCCGTACGCTCACCCGGTCGGACACCCCGAGAACCTCGGCGTTGGCGCCGGCCACGGCGACGGACAGCGGGTCGGTGTCCACCGCGTCCACCACGCACCCGGCCCTGGCCAGGGCGAGCAGGTCGCCTCCGATGCCGCAGCAGGCGTCGGCCACGCGCAGCCCGGGGGCCGCGCCCAGCCGGCGCGCCCGGTGGGCGGCGACCTCGGCCCTGGTCGCCTGCTCCAGGCCGTGGGGGGTGAAGAACATCCGGGCGGCGTCGGCGCCGAACTTGGCCACGGCCCGCTCGCGCAGCCGGGCCTGGGTGAGCGCGGCCGAGGTGAGGGCGGCGTCGTGGCTCCTGCGCAGCCGCGTGGCGGCGGCGACGGGGTCGGCGCCGGACAGCTCCTCCGCCTCGGCGAGCGCCGCGCGGCCACGCGGGGTGAGCAGGGCGGTGAAGGCGTCGAGATCCACGGCACACGACCGTACCGCCCGCCGGCCCGCCGGGGGCCGGGCGGCCGTAAGCTGGGACTCCGGCCGCCCCGGATCTTGGGCGGCCCACGTCAAAGGTCTGGCCGCGATCGCTCTCAGCAGACGCGTTCGTGTTGACTGTCAAGCCCCTCTTGCATATGTTTCCTGTTGGCACTCTCCCCTTGAGAGTGCCAACGTGCGACGAGGCAGGTCTGGCACCCGCGACGGCAGGCCCCGCTGGTCGCCTCTTCTAATCAGTCACATCTGAAGGGGAGGTCCGATCGTGACGACCGCCACCAAGGTTCCCGTTAAGCCGCTCGGCGACCGCATCGTGGTGCAGCCGCTTGAGGCAGAGCAGACGACCGCTTCCGGCCTGGTCATTCCCGACACCGCCAAGGAGAAGCCGCAGGAGGGCAAGGTCCTCGCGGTGGGCCCGGGCAACTGGGACGAGGACGGCGAGAAGCGGATTCCGCTCGACGTGAGCGAGGGCGACATCGTCCTCTACAGCAAGTACGGCGGCACCGAGGTCAAGTACGGCGGTGAGGAGTACCTCGTGCTCTCCGCCCGCGACGTTCTCGCGATCATCGAGAAGTAAGCCGGATGTGTCGGGCCCCGGGCGCTCTTGAGGCACCCGGGGCCTTCGACGCCAGGAGAGGACTTTCAGCAAAATGGCGAAGATCCTGGAATTCGACGAGGATGCCCGTCGCGCGCTCGAGCGCGGCGTCAACGCCCTCGCGGACGCCGTGAAGGTAACGCTCGGCCCCCGTGGCCGCAACGTCGTCATCGACAAGAAGTTCGGTGCACCGACGATCACGAACGACGGCGTGACCATCGCTCGGGAGATCGAGCTGGAGGAGCGCTACGAGAACCTCGGCGCCCAGCTCGCCAAGGAAGTGGCCACCAAGACCAACGACATCGCGGGTGACGGCACCACCACCGCGACGGTCCTGGCCCAGGCCATGGTCCGCGAGGGCCTGCGCAACGTCGCGGCCGGCGCCTCGCCGCTGTCGCTCAAGCGCGGCATCGACCGGGCCGCCAAGGAGGTCAGCGACAAGCTGCTCGCCTCCGCCCGTCAGGTCGAGGACAAGAAGGAGATCGCCAACGTCGCGACGATCTCCGCCCAGGACGCCAAGATCGGCGAGCTCATCGCCGAGGCGTTCGACAAGGTCGGCAAGGACGGCGTGCTGACCGTCGAAGAGTCCAACGCCATGGGCATGGACCTGGAGTTCACCGAGGGGCTCCAGTTCGACAAGGGCTACCTGTCGGCCTACATGGTCACCGACACCGAGCGCATGGAGGCCGTCCTGGAGGACGCCTACATCCTGCTCACCCAGGGCAAGATCTCCTCCATCGCCGACTTCCTGCCGCTGCTGGAGCAGATCGCCCAGACCAAGAAGCCGCTGCTCGTGGTCGCCGAGGACGTCGAGGGCGAGGCCCTGGCCGTCCTGGTCACCAACAAGATCCGCGGCACCTTCACCTCCGTCGCCGTCAAGGCTCCGGGCTTCGGCGACCGCCGCAAGGCGATGCTGCAGGACATGGCCATCCTCACCGGCGGCCAGGTCGTCAGCGAGGAGATCGGCCTCAAGCTGGAGAACGTCGGCCTGGAGGTGCTCGGCACCGCCCGTCGCGTGGTGATCGACAAGGACAGCACCACGATCGTCGACGGCGCCGGCGACCCCGCCGCCATCGAGGACCGCGTCAAGGAGATCAAGCTCGCCATCGAGCAGTCGGACTCCGACTGGGACCGCGAGAAGCTCCAGGAGCGCCTGGCCAAGCTGGCCGGCGGTGTGTGCGTGCTGCGCGTCGGCGCGGCCACCGAGGTGGAGCTCAAGGAGAAGAAGCACCGCCTGGAGGACGCGATCTCCGCGACCCGCGCCGCCATCGAGGAGGGCATCGTCTCCGGCGGCGGCTCGGCGCTGATCCACGTCTCCAAGGAGCTCGACGACCTCGGTCTGTCGGGCGACGAGGCGACCGGCGTGAACATCGTGCGCCGCGCCCTCGTCGAGCCGACCCGCTGGATCGCCGAGAACGCCGGCCTGGAGGGCTACGTCGTCACGCACAAGGTGACGGAGCTGTCCGCCGGTCACGGCCTCAACGCCGCCACCGGCGAGTACGGTGACCTGATCGGCCAGGGCGTCATCGACCCGGTCAAGGTGACCCGTTCGGCGGTGCAGAACGCCGCCTCGATCGCGGGCATGCTGCTGACGACCGAGGCGCTGGTCGTCGACAAGCCCGAGGAGGAGGCTCCGGCCGCCGGCCAGGGCCACGGTCACGGCCACGGCCACTGACCCTCAGGCTCCTCACGGCCCGCACCGGCTCCGGTGCGGGCCGTCGCCGTTTTCGGGCCTCGGCTCCGACGCTTTCTCTTCGGATATTCTTTCGAACGGGTTAGTGCTATGTCATGTAGCGGGCGGCGAATCTTGAGGGAGAATGTCGGACTAATTGGTAAACCGTCGGTGGGAGTCAAGCGTCTCGCTCTGACAAATGTCATGCGTACCTGGTTATTTGCTGAAATATCCGGCCCCATCACAGCCTTAGTGTAGTCCGTCGATTACGCGTAGTTATCGTCGCGTCAATGTGACCAATCCGTAGCCTCTCGTCATGACGACAGGCCGGATCAACGCGGGCATCATGCCTATCGTGAGCGAGGGAAGCGTCGCCGACGCCAAAATTGGGGTAAGGCTCGCGTCGAGACTTCCGGCACGGACGGATGACTCCGACCTAAGGGAACTGACGAGCCTCGCCGTGCAAGGCGATCGCACCGCGATCGAATCCTTGCTCGGCGAGTTGCGTCCGATGGTGGTGCGCTATTGCCGCGCCAGGCTGGGCAGGGTGTCAGGGCAATATCACATCGCCGACGACGTGGCCCAGGAAGTGTGCATCGCGGTCCTGTCCGCGCTGCCGCGGTACCGCGACATGGGACGGCCGTTCGCGTCGTTCGTGTTCGGGATCGCCTCGCACAAGGTGGCCGACGCGCTGCGCAGCTCCGTGCGCTCGGCCGTGCCGACACAGGACCTGCCCGACGGCCCCGACGACGGGCCGGGGCCGGAGGAGACCGTCGTCCGCTACATCGAGGTGGAGCACGCCCGCCGCCTGCTCGCGCGGCTGCCGCGCAACCAGCGTGAGCTGCTGCTGTTGCGGGTGGTGTCGGGGCTGTCGGCCGAGGAGACGGGTAATGTACTCGGCATGTCACCAGGCGCCGTACGCGTCGCCCAGCACCGGGCGCTCGCCAGGCTGAGGCAGATGGCCGAGCTGGAGTCCGCTTGACGCCAGAGGAAGAGAGCGACGCGCTGCTCGACGCGCTCGCCGCCGGAGAGCTGCCCGACAGCGCCGACCCGGCCGCCCGGGTGCTCGCCGTCCTGGTCGGCGAGGTCCTCGATCAGCGGCGCTCCTCGGTGTCGATGACACCGTCGACGTAGCCTCTGGCGTACTCCCAGGTGACGTAGTCGGCCGGGTCCGGATGGAACGCGGGCTCGTGCACCTGCGGCCGGCCCTGCTCGATCATCTGGCGCAGGTTGCCGCGCAGCAGATCCCAGTCGAAGAAGTGCTGCTCGCCGCACTCCGGGCAGTCGAGCACGAGCCCCAGCACCCCCTGCGGCTCCAGCAGGGAGCGGAAGACCTCCACGTCGGCCAGGTCGGTGATCGCCTCGTCGCGCTCGGCAGCGGTCAGCGGCTCGGCGTCGTCGAGCCGGCCCATCGCGGAGGACGGGTCGTCGGGGTCATCCGCGAACGGGTCGCGGGGGACGTCTTCCGGCACCTTCCCACCATATGACCGAGGCGGCGGCTTCGGCGGTCATTGACCGAGCCATCACTCCGTGTGAGACCGGCGACTCCCGGCATCCTTGCGGTTTGGGTTCACCCTCTAGACTTGACGTCATCAGACGAGGCAGGGGAGGGGCCGCGGCATGTCCAAGTTCACGGAGACGGGTCTGACATTCGACGACGTGCTGCTGGTGCCGGCATATTCCGATCTCCAGCCGGGCGAGGCCGAGACCAGGACCCGCCTGTCGCGCCGCATCACGCTCAACATCCCGCTGGTCTCCGCCGCCATGGACACCGTGACCGAGGCCCGCATGGCGGTGGCCATGGCTCGCCAGGGCGGGATCGGCATCCTGCACCGCAACCTGTCGATCGAGGAGCAGGCCCAGCAGGCCGACCTGGTCAAACGGTCCGAGGCCGGCATGGTCACCAACCCGGTGACGTGCAACCCGGACGACACGCTGGCCGACGTCGAGCGGCTGTGCGCGACCTACCGCATCTCCGGCGTGCCGGTCACCGACGCGTCGGGCATCCTCGTCGGCATCGTGACCAACCGCGACATGCGCTTCGAGACCGACCACACGCGTCCCGTACGCGAGGTCATGACGAAGATGCCGCTGGTCACCGCCCCGGTCGGGGTGTCGCGTGACGACGCGTTCTCCCTCCTGCGCCGTAACAAGATCGAGAAGCTGCCCCTCGTCGACTCCGGCGGCAGGCTGCGCGGCCTCATCACGGTCAAGGACTTCACCAAGAGCGAGCAGTACCCCCTGGCCACCAAGGACGCCGACGGCCGGCTCGTCGTCGGGGCCGCCGTGGGCGTCGGCGGCGACGCCGAGAGCCGCGCCAGGGCGCTGATCGAGGCCGGGGTCGACGTCGTCGTGGTGGACGTGGCCCACGGTCACTCCAAGGGCCTGGCCGACATGATCGGCATGATCAAGGCCAACGCCAAGGTCGACGTGATCGGCGGCAACATCGCGACCAGGGCCGGCGCCCAGATGCTGGTCGACGCGGGCGCCGACGCGGTCAAGGTGGGCGTGGGCCCCGGCTCCATCTGCACCACCCGCGTGGTCGCCGGCGTGGGCGCGCCCCAGATCACCGCCATCCACCAGGCGTCGCTCGCCTGCGCCCCGGCGGGCGTGCCGGTCATCGGCGACGGCGGGCTGCAATACTCCGGCGACATCGCCAAGGCCATCGCCGCCGGCGCCGACTCGGTCATGCTCGGCTCGCTGCTGGCCGGCTGCGAGGAGTCGCCCGGCGAGCTGATCTTCATCAACGGCAAGCAGTTCAAGTCCTACCGCGGCATGGGCTCGCTGGGCGCGGTGCGCAACCGCGAGCGCGGCGGCACCTCGTTCAGCAAGGACCGCTACGCGCAGGCCGAGGTCGGCGGCGAGGACAAGTACATCCCCGAGGGCATCGAGGGTCAGGTGCCCTACCGCGGGCCGGTCGCCGCCGTCGCCCACCAGCTCGTCGGCGGGCTGCGCCAGGGCATGTGGTACGCGGGCTGCCGCACCATCGAGCAGATGCACACCCGCTGCGAGCTGATGCCGATCACCGCGGCCGGTCTCAAGGAGAGCCATCCCCACGACATCCAGATGACCGTGGAAGCTCCTAACTATCACAGAAGGTAATCAATGACTCAGCAGGTGGAGATCGGCCGGGGCAAGTCGGGCCGCCGGGCGTACTCGCTCGACGAGATCGGCCTCGTGCCCTCGCGGCGCACCCGCGATCCGGAAGAGGTCTCGATCGCCTGGCAGATCGACGCGTACCGGTTCGAGCTGCCCGTCGTCGTCGCCCCGATGGACAGTGTCGTCTCGCCCGCCACCGCGATCGCGATCGGCCGGCTCGGCGGTCTCGCCCCGCTCGATCTCGAAGGCCTCTGGACCCGCTACGAGGACCCGACCTCGCTGCTGGAGGAGTGCGCCTCCCTCAGCGCGGAGGCGGCCACCCGGCGGCTCCAGGAGATCTACGCGGCCCCGATCAAGGAGGAGCTGATCGGGCGGCGCATCGAGGAGATCAGGGACGCGGGCGTGACCACCGCCGTCCGGCTGTCGCCGCAGCGGACCGTCCAGTACCACAAGACGGTCATCGACGCCGGCGTCGACATCTTCGTCATCCGCGGCACCACGGTCTCCGCCGAGCACGTCTCCGGCCGCGCCGAGCCGCTGAACCTCAAGCAGTTCATCTACGAGCTCGACGTGCCGGTCATCGTCGGCGGCTGCGCCACCCACACCGCGGCCCTCCACCTGATGCGCACCGGCGCCGCGGGCGTGCTGGTCGGCTTCGGCGGCGGCGCCTCCCACACCACCCGCAACGTGCTGGGCGTCGCGGTGCCGATGGCGACCGCGATCTCCGACGTGGCGGCGGCCCGCCGCGACTACATGGACGAGTCCGGCGGCCGCTACGTGCACGTCATCGCCGACGGCGGCATGGGCACCTCCGGCGACATCGCCAAGGCCATCGCCTGCGGGGCCGACGCGGTCATGGTCGGCTCGCCGCTGGCCAGGGCCGTCGAGGCGCCGGGACGCGGGTTCCACTGGGGCTCCGAGGCCCACCACCCCGACCTGCCGCGCGGCCGGCGGGTCGAGTTCGGCTCGGTCGGCACGCTGGAGCAGATCCTGCACGGCCCGTCGAGCGTGGCCGACGGGTCGATGAACCTCATGGGTGCGCTCAAGCGGACGATGGCCTCCACGGGCTACTCCGACATCAAGGAGTTCCAGCGGGTGGAGGTCGTGGTCGCCCCGACCCGATAGCCGCCGCGCGCCCGTCGTCAGCCGGTGAAGAAGGCGGTCAGCGCCGGGGCGAGCGCGTCAGCCTGGACGTCGTGGGTCTGCCCGTCCAGCGACCGGTGCTCCGCCGTGGGGATGGCGTCGGCCGTGTCCCTGGCAGCCCGCTGGAGCGCGTCGGGGCTGGCCGCGCCGGAGAGCACCAGGGCCGGGACCGTGATCGCCGACGCCAGGTCGCGCGGGACCTGGCCGCCGCAGAGCAGTTCGTCGTCGTACGCGAGCGTCGGCGCGATGGCCTCCAGCGCCGGCCACATGGGCTGGCCGCGCATGCCGTCGACGGCCTGGGGCGGCATGCCGACATGGGCCATGAACAGCGCCACGGCGTCGCCCCGGCGCCCGGCGGCGAGCGCCTCACGCAGGTCGGCCGTGTACCCGGCGTTGCCGGGGCCCTCGATGAACGGCGGCTCGTACAGGGCGAGCCTGGTGATGCCGGAGCCGGTGGCCGCGGCCCTCATCGCGAGGGCGGCGCCGGACGAGATGCCGTACACGTACGCCTCGCCGTCCGCCTCGTCGATCACCGCCTTGAGGTCCTCGACCTCGCGGTCGGGCGCGTACGGCGGGGTGTCGCCGCTCTCCCCGCGCCCGCGCCGGTCGTAGGCGTGGACGGTGAACGACGAGCCGAGCAGGGCGGCGAGCGGGCGCATCGGGCCCGCCGCGCGGTAGCACATGGCGCCGTCGACGAGGACGAGCGCGGGGCCGCTGCCGGAGCGCTCGTAGCTGATCAGGGTGCCGTCGGGTGAGGTGACTGCGGGCATGGTCGCGCTCCTTGGGGGCTTGCGGGGTGAGGCCGGCAGGACGGGCGTCTCCCACCCGGTCATGCAGGGGAACAGCGGCTCGGGCGAGTACGCACCGGTAGATCATCTCACCGGTCCCGGACCTGACGTCAGACGGTTGTCAGGGCATGCGGAAGAGCCGCCAGAAAGCCAGCGCGACCTCAGCAGGAGGGGTGTCGCGCGGGCCGGTCACCCAGTGGGCGATCACGCCGGTCAGGGCTCCGGCGAGATAGGCGGCGTGCACGCCGGGCGGCACGTCGGTGTGACCGCCCGGCCGTGAGCCGGCGGCGAAGCGGGCCTCCAGCTCGCCGGTGAGGCGCTCCCTGAGCCGGGCGCAGAAGCGCGGGCTGCCCTGGCCGCCGAGCATGCACGCGTACAGCTCGGCGTTCTCGGAGACGTGCGCGAAGAGCGTGGTCAGCGGCTCGGGGGCGTGGTCGCGCGGCGCGTCCAGCGGGCAGAGGGCGGCGGCCCCGGCCACCTCGGCGACCGCCTCCTCCATGGCGTCGGCGGCCAGCGCGTCGACGTCGGGATAGTGCAGGTAGAACGTGGCGCGGTTGACCCCGGCCCGGCCGGCGACGGCGGAGACGGTGAGGGCGCTCAGGTCGCGCTCGACGGCCAGGTCGAGGACGGCGGCGCGCAGGCTCGCCCGGGTGCGCTGGGCGCGCGGATCGTCGGGGTTCACGGCCGTAACTATACGACATTTGTTGCTTAATCAACAGTTGTCGCATACATTCGACGGCATGCGTATCGAGATCTGGGCCGACGTGGTGTGCGGCTGGGCCTACATCGGCAAGCGGCGGGTGGAGAAGGCCGTCGAAGGGCTGGACGTCGAGGTCGTGTGGCGGCCGTTCCGGATCGACCCGATGGCGCCCGCGCAGGCGGTCCCCCACGAGGAGGCGATGGCCGACCCGATGGCCGACGACGCCCTGCGCCGGTGCGCGCCCGGTCTCACCCCCGGCGAGAACCGCGTGCGGATGTCACTCGTCGCCGCCGAGGAGGGCTTCGGCTGGACCTGGGGCCCCGCCTGGCGGGCGGACAGCCACGACGCCCACCGCCTGATCGCCCTCGCCCTGGAGCACGGCGGCCCCGCCCTCCAGGACGCGGTGGCCGAACGGGTGATGAAGGCCCACTTCCTCGACAAACTCGACATCAGCGACCGCGCGACCCTCCACCGCCTCGCCGCCGAGTCGGGCTTCGCCGCAGCGGGCGCGCTGCTCGACGCCGGGGAGGGCGACGAGCTCGTACGGGAGCTGCTGCTCAAGGGCAAGGCCATCGGCGTGACGACGTCGCCGACCATCGTCGCCGGATCGCAGGCGCTGGCCGGGGCCCAGCCGCCCGAGGTGATCAGGGAGTTCGTGCTCGCGGCGACGCCCGCGCGGCCGCTGCCCGCCGAGGTGGAGCGCTACCGGCACGCGGAGTCACTGCTCGACCAGCGCGACCCGCTCGGCGCACTGGTGATGCTCAAGCCGCTGCTCGGCGAGCACGGCGACGACCGCAACGTGCTCCTGCTCACCGGGCGCGCCTACTACCTGTCCGCCCAGCTCGGCCGGGCCCGCGAGACGCTGGAGCGGCTGGTCGCGGCGGCGCCGGACGACGCGTACGCGCGCCACCTGCTCGGGCGCACCCTCCAGCGCCAGGGCCACGCCGACGAGGCGGCCCCGCACCTGCGGATGGCGGCGGCCATGGCGCCGGAGTACGCCTGACGGTCAGGCCAGGCTGAGCACGCCGAGCAGGTGGGCGACCTCGCGGGCGACGGCGTCCCTGCCGGACCTGACGTACTTGCGGGGGTCGACCACCCGGGCGTCGCGGGCCAGGTGGTCGCGGACGGCTCCGGTGAACGCCTGGTTCAGGTGGGTGGCGATGTTGATCTTCTTCATGCCGTGCCGTACGGCCGCGCGCAGGGTGTCGTCGGGCACCCCCGAGGAGCCGTGCAGGACCAGCGGGACCGGCAGCGCGGCCCGCAGTTCGGCGATGAGCGCCAGGTCGAGCACCGCCTCCTTGGTGGTCATGGCGTGCGAGGTGCCCACCGCGACGGCCAGCGCGTCCACGCCCGTCGCGGCCACGTAATCGGCCGCCTCGTGCGGCTTGGTGCGGGCGCCGGGGGCGTGTACGCCGTCCTTGCCGCCCACCTCGCCCAGCTCGGCCTCCACCCAGACGCCGCGCGCGTGGCACCAGGCGGTCACCTCGGCGGTGGCGGCCACGTTCGCCTCGTCGGGCAGCGCGGAGGCGTCGAACATCACCGAGCCGATCCCGAGCGTCACCGCCTCCTCGACCAGCGCGCGGTCGGTGGCGTGGTCCAGGTGCACCGCGACCGGCACCGCGGCGGCGCGGGCGACGGCCAGCGAGGCGAGCGCCACCGGTTCCAGCGCGCCGTGGTAGCGCACGCAGTTCTCGCTGATCTGCAGCACCACGGGCACGCCCGCGGCCTCGGCCCCGGCCACGATGGCGGTGGCGTGCTCCAGCTGGATCACGTTGAACGCGCCCACCCCGGCGGGGGACTGGCGGATGACGTCGCCGATGGCGGTGAGCGGCATGAGGGGGACTCCTTCAGACGATCTCGATCAGGGGGTGGACGGCCTCGTACACGCCCGCGTCGAAGGCGCCGGCGACCGGCGCGGCCACCGCGGCGGCGCCCAGCGCGGCCGCCCGCCGCAGCAGCTCGGGCCAGGCGCAGGGGGACACCAGGCCGAGCGCCAGCCCGGCCACCAGCGCGTCGCCGGCCCCGGTGGGGTTGCCCTCGACGGCGTACGGCATGCGGGCGCGGTACGTGCCCTCGCCCGTGACGGCCAGCACCCCGGCCGCGCCCAGCGACACGACCACGGCTCCGGCGCCCTGCTCGCGCAGCGCCTCGGCGCCCTCCTCGGGTTCATCCAGCCGGACGGCCCTGGCCAGCTCCTCGGCGTTGGGCTTGACGACGGCGGGGCGGCCGCCGGGCGCGTGGCGGAGCGGCTCGCCGTCGGCGTCCACGATCGCGGGCACGCCCCGCTCGCGGGCGAAGGCGGCCAGGGTGGCGTACGTCGTCGCGGGCAGCCCCTGCGGCAGGCTGCCGGACAGCACGACGGCCCGCGCCTCGCGCAGCAGCGCCTCGTACGTGCGCAGGAAGTCGGCGAACTCGTCCGCGCCCACCCGCGGCCCCGGCTCGTTGAAGAGCGTGTGCCCGCCGGGCTCGGCGACGACCAGCGTGGTGCGGGACTCGCCGGCGACCGGCACCAGCGCGTGCGTCAGGCCGGCGGCCCGCAGGTCCTGCTCCACGGCCCGGCCGGTGGCGCCGCCGGCCAGGCCGGTGACCAGCACCTCCTCGCCGAGCGCGGCCAGCACCCGGGCCACGTTGACGCCCTTGCCGCCCGCGCGCCGGTGGACGGCGGCGACGCGGTTGACCCCGTCCCAGGAGACCGGCGGGGTCTCGTAGGTGACGTCGAGCGCCGTGTTGAGCGTCACGGTGACGATCATCAGGGCTCCGTGACCCAGTCGCCGCGTCTCATCACGCCCGCCACCTCCAGGTCGCCGGAGAGCACCACCAGGTCGGCGTGCTTGCCGACGGCGATCGAGCCCACGCGGTCGGCCAGGCCGAGCGCGCGGGCGGGCGTCAGCGAGGTCGTGGCGGACGCCTCCGGCAGCGACAGGCCCAGCTCCTGCACGGCCCGGCGGAAGGCGACGTCCATGGTGAGGGTGGAGCCCGCGATGGAGCCGCCCTCGGCCAGCCGCGCCACCCCGTCCAGCACCCGCACCCGCATCGGCCCGAGGAGGTACTCGCCGTCGCTCAGCCCGGTCGCCGAGATCGAGTCGGTGACCATCGCCACCCGCCCGGCCCCGGCCACCGCGCAGGCCAGCCGGAGCATGGCCGGGTGCACGTGCACGCCGTCGTTGATCAGCTCGACCGTCACCCGCTCGTCCTGCAGCAGCGCCGCGATCGGGCCGGGGGCGCGGTGGCCGAGCTGCGGCATCGCGTTGTAGAGGTGGGTGGCGACGGTGGCGCCCGCCTCGATGCCGGCCAGCGTCCGCTCGTAGCCGGCCTCGCTGTGGCCGAGCGCCGCGATCACGCCCGCGGCGGCCGCGGCCCGGATCACGTCGAGCGCGCCCGGCAGCTCCGCCGCGATGGTGAGCATCCGCAGGTGCCCGCGCCCCGCCTCGACCAGCCCGGCGAACTCGGCGGGCGACGGCTCGCGGAGCAGCTCGGGGTCGTGCGCGCCGCAGCGCGCCCTGGCCAGGTACGGGCCTTCGAGGTGGATGCCGGCCAGCAGGCCGTCGTCGCACAGCTCGGCCAGTGACGCGACGGCCCTGGCCAGCCGTTCGGGGGTGTCGGTGACCAGGCTGGCCATCATCGTGGTGGTGCCGTGGCGCTGGTGCAGCGCCACCGCGTCGCGTGCCCCCTCCTGCTCGCCGCTGGGGAAGGAGCCGCCCGCTCCGCCGTGGTTGTGCAGGTCGACGAAGCCGGGCACGACGTGCCGGCCGCCCAGGCTGTGGCCGGGCCGGGGGGCGGCTCCGTGACCGACGTGGGTGATGCGGCCGTCTTCGATGGTCAGCCACCCCTCGTGCACTCCGTCGGGGGTCACGATGCGGGCGTCGGCGAGAGTGAGGCTCATGGAGAAAGGATCACAGATCGGGTCAGGTGGAGGGGCTCGTCGGGGTTCAGTCCTCGGGCGAACGCCCTGGCCACCGCCACCCGCTGGGCGCGGACCAGCTCGGCCATCGGGTCCAGGCCGCTCTCGACGAACGTGCCGCCGGTCGCCTCCACCTGGGCCCGCAGGCCCTCGGGGGCGGCGCCGAGCATCCAGGTGACGCGGCCGGGGCCGGCGATGCTGATCGGGCCGTGGCGGTATTCCATCGCCGGGTAGGCCTCGGTCCAGGACCGGGACGCCTCGCGCATCTTCAGCGCGGCCTCCTGCGCCAGCCCGACGGCCCAGCCGGTGCCGAGGAAGGTGACCTGCTCGGCGCTGATCAGCTCGTCCGGCAGCGGCTCGGCCAGGGCCCGCTCGGCGTCGGCGACGACCGGCCCGAGGTCCTCGCCGAGGCCGGCGCGGAGCATGGCCAGCTGCGTGGTGGCGAACCGGGTCTGCACGACCGAGCGCTCGTCGGCGTAGTCGAGCACGATCACCTGGTCGGCGGCGCGCATGATCGGCGTCTCGGGGTCGGCGGTGATGGCCGTGGAGGGGGTGTCCCACCTGGACAGCAGGTCGAGCACCTCGGTGGTGGTGCCGGAACGGGTCAGCGCGAGCACCCGGTCGTAGCGGCGCCCGGAGGGGGCTTCGGAGGCGGCGAACGCGTCGGTCTCGCCCTGCCCGGCGCGCTCGCGGAGCGTCGCGTACGCCATGGCGACGAACCATGAGGTGCCGCAGCCGATGACGGCGACCCGCTCGCCGGGGCGGGGGAGCGCGTGGGCGGGGACGTCCGCGACGGCCCGGCGCCAGCACTCGGGCTGGGAGGCGATCTCGGCTTCGGTATGGGTGGACACCGCTACCTCCGTAATGCTCGTTTCTGCATTTTTTATAGCATGAATACGCAAATTTGGGCACCTGTGGCTCCGGGTGCGCGGGTGTGCCACGCTTGCCCCCTTGACGGAGCTCCGAAGGGAGGGTGATCGTGTCCCGATACGACCGGTGGAACGCGATCCTCGAGCTGCTCGCGCGAGAAGGCCGGCTCTCCGTCGAAGACGCGGCCCGCGCGCTCGACGTCTCCACCGCCACCATCCGCCGCGACTTCGACCAGCTCGCCCAGCAGCAGATGCTCATGCGCACCCGCGGCGGCGCGGTCGCGCAGAGCGTCAGCTACGACCTGCCGCTGCGCTACAAGACGGCCAGGCACGCCGACGAGAAGCACCGCATCGCGGCCGCCGCCGCCGAGCTGGTACGGCCCGGCGCCGTGGTCGGGCTCAACGGCGGCACCACCACCTCCGAGCTGGCCCGCGTGCTGGCCACCCAGGCGACGCTGGAGTCGGGGTTCACGATCGTCACCAACGCGCTCAACATCGCCGCCGAGCTGGTGGTCCGGCAGCACGTGAAGATCGTGGTGACCGGCGGGGTGGCCAGGCCGCAGTCGTACGAGCTGATCGGGCCGCTCGCCTCGGGCGTGCTGGAGCGGGTCACGCTCGACGTCGCCTTCCTCGGCGTGGACGGGCTGGACGTGGAGCTGGGCGCCTCGGCGCACCACGAGGGGGAGGCCGACGTCAACCACCTGCTCATCGGCAGGGCCGCGCACGTCGTGGTCGTGGCGGACTCCTCGAAGCTGGGAAAGCGGGCATTTTCCCGTATTTGCCCCATCGGGGAGATCGACACCCTCGTCACCGACGAGCGGCTGCCCGAGGCGGAGGCCGCCCGCTTCACCGAGGCGGGAGTGAAGGTGATAACGGCATAAGCGGGTAAGTATGGACACAAGTCGCAGAATGCTGGGAGGTGCGGATGACGGTGATGGGCGTGGCCCGGCTGGGCCCCGTCGAGCGGAGCGCGGCGCTGGAGGCGATGGCGGCGCGCGAGCTGGACGTGGTCGTGATCGGCGGCGGAGTGGTCGGCGCGGGCACCGCGCTGGACGCAGCCACGCGCGGGCTTGAGGTCGGGCTCGTCGAGGCCCGCGACTTCGCCTCCGGCACCTCCTCACGCTCGTCCAAACTGATCCACGGCGGCCTGCGCTACCTCGAACAGCTCAACTTCGACCTGGTCCGCGAGGCCCTTCAGGAACGGGCGCTCCTGCTGCAGCGCATCGCCCCGCACCTGGTCCGGCCGGTGCCCTTCCTGTTCCCGATGACCCACTTCGGGTGGGAACGCCCGTACGTGGGGGCAGGCGTCATGCTCTACGACACGCTCGGCTTCGCCACCGGGCTGACCAGAGGCGTGCCCGGCCACCGCCACCTGTCCAGGAAACGGGCCCTGCGCCTGGCCCCCGCTCTGCGGAAGTCCGCCTTCACCGGCGCGGTGCAGTACTGGGACGCCCAGGTCGACGACGCCCGCTACGTGATGACGGCCCTGCGCACAGCCGCCACCTACGGCGCCCACGTGGCGCCCCGCGCCCAGGCGGTCGGGTTCCTGCGCGAAGGGGAGCGGGTCACCGGCGTGCGGGTGCGCGACCTGGAGTCCGGCGACGAACTCGACGTGCGCGCGCGACAGGTGGTCAACGCCACCGGCGTGTGGACCGACGACATCCAGGAACTCGTCGGCGGGCGCGGCCAGATCCACGTGCGCGCCTCCAAGGGCATCCACCTGCTGGTGCCGCGCGACCGGATCCACTCGCTCACCGGGCTCATCCTCCGTACGGAGAAGTCCGTGCTGTTCGTGATCCCGTGGGGCCGCCACTGGATCATCGGCACCACCGACACCGAGTGGACCCTGGACAAGGCGCACCCCGCCGCGTCCCGGGCCGACATCGACTACCTGCTCGACCACGTCAACGCGGTGCTGTCGGTGCCGCTGACCAGGGACGACGTCGAAGGCGTGTACGCGGGCCTGCGGCCGCTGCTGTCCGGCGAGTCGGACGAGACGTCCAAGCTGTCGCGCGAGCACGTGGTCGCGCACCCGGTGCCGGGCCTGGTGATGATCGCCGGCGGCAAGTACACCACCTACCGGGTGATGGCCAAGGACGCCGTCGACGCCGTCGCCCACGGACTCGACCAGCGGGTGCCGCCGTCGTGCACGGACCGCATCCCGCTGGCCGGCGCCGAGGGCTACCAGGCGCTGTGGAACTCCCGCCACCGCATCGCGCACGACTCCGGCCTGCACGTCGCCAGGATCGAGCACCTGCTGCAGCGCTACGGCTCGCTCATCGAGGAGGTGCTGGCGCTGATCGAGGCCGACCCGGCGCTGGGCGCCCCGCTGCACGGGGCCGACGACTACCTGCGGGCCGAGATCGTCTACGCCGCCACCCACGAGGGCGCCCGCCACCTCAACGACGTGCTGAGCAGGCGCACCCACATCTCCATCGAGACCTTCCACCGCGGCCTCGCCGTCGCCCAGGAGGCGGCCGAACTGCTCGCCGGCCCGCTGGGCTGGGACGACGAGCAGGTCAAGCGCGAGGTCGAGTACTACACCAAGCGCATCGAGGCCGAGCGCCTGTCGCAGGAACAGGACACCGACCAGGACGCCGACGCGATCAGGCTCGGCGCCCCCGAGATCGTCCCGGTGGCGATGCCGGAGCCGTCGTCATGAGCCGAGCGGGATCCACGCCTGCTTGGCGAGCGTGGCCAGGTCGTTGACCTGCGCGCCCTCGTACGAGAACGTCCAGATCGACTCGCCGATCACCATCGAGCGCTGGATGCCGGGCTGGTAGGTGTAGTCCTGCTCGGTGCGGCTCGGGTGCTCGATCGTGCCGGTCCGCGTCACCTCCGAGTCGGTGATCTTCAGTACGGTGGCGCCGGTCTCGAACTTCCCGCCGGCGTGGCTGCTGAGCGGGATGACCGCGGTGCCGGTCTTCGGCCAGTAGAGGAACGCGTGCGGGTCCCATTCGGCCTCCGAGCCCGAGTCCTTCTGGAACAGCTGCGACAGCCTGCGCGGGCTCGCCGGGTCGCTGACGTCGAACAGTGAGACCTGCGTGCCGAGCGTCCTGCCCTCGCCGCTGGCCTCCTGCCCGACGCCGATCAGCCGCCCGTCTCCCGCCGGGTGCAGGTACGCCGAGTAGCCGGTGATCTTGAGCTCGCCGGTGACCTTCGGGGCCGCCGGGTCGCGCAGGTCGAGCGTGTAGAGCGGGTCCACCTGCCGGAACGTCACCACGTACCCGACCGGGCCGATGAACCGGACCGAGTAGATCCGCTCGCCCTTGCCCAGCCCGCCGACCTGGCCGGTGGTCTTCATCGTGGCCGCGTCGAGCACGTGCACGCTGCTGGAACTGGTCCCGCCGTCGGCCGAGCCGAGCGTGGTGGCGACGCGCAGGTGGCCGTCGTGCTCCGACAGCGAGTACTGGTTGAGCAGCCGTCCCGGCACCTTGCCGGAGGCCGCGTACGAGGGCGCGCCAGGCCCGGACACGTCGAACCGGTGCACCTCGGTCTCCTCGGGCGGCACGCTGGGGGTCGGCTCGTCCGGTGCGGGCTCGGTCGCCGGGGCCTGCTCGGCGGCCCCCCGCTCGATCGGCCACCACCAGCGCGGGTTGCTCGCCACGTACAGGCTTCCGCCGGTGCCGTAGACGATGTCGCCGTCGGCGGCCAGCGCGATCGGGTCCGACCCGGCGGCGGTGACGCCCTGGGCCAGGTCGAGCGTGTGCAGGGTGAGCAGGGACGTGCCGGTGTAGTCGGCCGGGTGGCTGACCCGCTCGCACGGCACCGAGGTCTTCCTGACCGCCCCCGACGCGTCGGTGACCTCGATCTCGGGCAGCCAGGCGGTCAGCGGAGCGCCGCGCACCACGGCCTGGTTCACGGCCTTGCGCTCGGCCTCGCTCACGTTCTCCTTGGCCTCGGGGAAGGCGATGTCCGGCTGGCCCCGGGTGACGAGCCGGACCGTGGAGCCGACCATGCGGGCGTCCACGTGGACGCCCTCGGGCTTGATCGAGCCGATCACCTTCGGCTCGCCGGCGAGGTCGACGAGCACGTACCGGGTCTCGCCCGGCGGCGCGAAGCCGTCCGCGACCCGGCTGGTCACCATGCCGCCGCCCTGGAGCAGCACCAGCGCCCGGTCCCCGGAGACCAGCAGGTCGGCGGGGGCGTAGCCGCGGTCGCCGGTGCCCAGGTCGAGGGAGGCGGTGACCTTCCGGGTGGCGGCGTCGATGACCCGCAGCACGCCGCCGCCGACCGTGAAGACGCGGTCGCCGTCGGTCTTGACCAGGTCGGGCTCGTCCACGCCGGCCTCGTGCACGTTCGTGGTCGAGTGGTCGGGGGTCTGCTTGACCGCGCTGTCCCTGGCCGCCGAGGCGTCCTCCATGTACATGATCGGCGCGCCGGCGAAGCCCCACGGGCCCACGTTCGCGGCCGCCTTCTCGCGCAGCCCGGCCAGCAACTCGTCGCAGCCGCTGTAGGAGACCAGGCGGACCTGCCCGAGCGGGGTGCTGGGCGTGGCGGCGGGGGGCGCCGAGGTGCAGGCGGCGAGAGCCGTCACGAGGACGGCGGCCACGGTGAGCGTCTTCATGCCCCCACAACGGATCGCGGGGGTGACCGGTTCAGCCGGCGATCCCACCGGCCTGGCACCGCCCTGTCACGAAGCCCCATCGAGGCCGATGGGTGCAGTGAGCGCTCTCACCAGAGGGACTCCCCCGCACGTACGACGTTCACCACTTCTTGGGTAAGTCACATTCCGTACCGATGTGGTACAAAAAATGAATCTTGTCCCCTTGATCGTTCAATGTTATTTTCTGTTGGTCAGACTCCAGAACTATATGAGTCAGATCTAAGTCTTTCGGATATGAACCGATTTCCGACGGCCACCGCGTCATGCCCCTTGTGGTTTGGAACGTGATGGGGAAATGTGCTGGCACGTAATGCGGTCTCATATCTCTGCCCGTAGTTGTGCCAATAACACTTCTTCAGACGCTGTTGCCAGGTTACACAAAGCAACCATCTGTGGCAAAAATTAGATCTTGTTGGTCCTGAAGGCGCAAGTTATGCGCTCTTCGTATCCAGTGACCAACCGCTTCGAGCCCACTTGTCAAATGGTATGCGAGGCGGCGTATCGTACGCCTTCCGTCTGATTCTCTTATGATGGTTCGGAGTGTGACGACGCATGCGTGCTTTTCTGTCGTGGGTCCGTACATGCCGTCTTGTAGGCGTTATTGCATTCGCCACATTGACACTGACATTACCTGGCCTTCTTCTGCTTGAGGCCGAACCGACCTGGGCAGATGGCGCTCGCATCATTGAACTCGAAACACCGAAGCAGCAATGGGGATCGGGCCGCGGAACCCCATCACTCGTCACCACTGCCGTGACCGCGCCGACCGACGCTATGCACACGGTCGTGGCCGGATTTGAACCGTCGAAGAATGCTCTTCCGGAGGAAGACCGCGACACCGTCACCCGGACGAAACAGGAATCCCCGAAAAGGGACGCGACGCCATCGACGGTGAAGGCCTTGGATGATCCACCGTGCGGCACCTACTCCCCTTGGCGCGCTTATACCTACGTCGCCTATGGCACCCGCGTGGCCTCTGACGGACGCGTCTGGGAGGCCACGCAGAACATCTCCGGCAGCCTCAATTCCCATCCTCCGGAGGAGAGTCCCACCGGATGGATGCTCATCGGCTTCTGTCCTCCGCCTCCTGCTCCGGAGATCATCTCGCTCGCTCCGGAGAACGGCATTCAGCTGATGACCACGCAACCGACGTTCTCCGCTGCGGCCACTACGTGGCCCGGGAGCTCGGTCGGCTACCGCTGGGAAATCTGCACTACCCCCGACATGGAGAACTGCCTGCCCCAGGGAGAGGACTGCTGCGGTGAGACCGGGCAGTGGACGCCGGAAGATGGGCTGCTCACCTGGGGGCGCCAGTACTGGTGGCAGTTGGAAGTCATGGACGCGTCCGTCATCGGCGGGGAAAGCGCCTTGTCGCCGATCCGGACGTTCGTTGTCGGGGTCCGCCAGCCCATGATCACCTCACGGCTCTCCACACGGGGGGCCAACGGCCAGGATTTCCACCAACTCGCGGGCAACTACACCACCACGTTCACCGACGCCGAGGTCGCCGGCGTAGGTCCACCGCTGTCGGTGGTGAGGTCCTACAACAGCATGGACCCCAGGCGCAGCGGGGCGTTCGGTGCCGGCTGGTCGACCCGATGGGACATGAAGGTCCTGCCGGAGAACATCCGAGGCCGGGAGGCGTTGCTCGTCACCTATCCGGATGGGCGCCAGATCCGCTTCGCGGCAAAAGGCGACGGCACCTACCAGCCGCCGCCAGGCCTGCACGCCACACTCGCGGACGCGAGCCGGTCGCCCACCTGCCCGTCCGGCGCCACCTGCACCGGCTGGGCTCTAATGGACAAGTCGTCCACCACGTATCTGTTCGACGCCGATGGACGGCTGACCAAAATCACCGACAGCCGCGGACGTTCCCAGACGCTGGCCTACGGCACCGACGGGAAGCTGGCTGAGGCGACGGCGCCGGGGGCCGTACGCTGAGCTTCACCTGGACCGGGCAGCACGTCACTGCGGTCTCCACGGCGGCTGTCGGTGGTGTGCCGCTCTCCTGGACCTACCACTACAACGGTGACGTCCTAGCGAGGGTCTGCGACCCGGCTGAGCAATGCGTCCTCTATGGACATGCGTCCGGCTCCCTGTACAGGACCGCAGTACTGGACTCCGACCCAATGAGCTACTGGCGGCTTGGTGAGACCGGGGGTTCCGAAGGCAAGGACCTGGGATGGAACGGCGAGACCCTGTATTACTCGGGTGTCGGTTTCGGTAAACCGGGAGCGCTGAGCGGGACCCCCGACACCTCCGTCCAGATCAGCTCCGCGTCGCAGCTGCACCTGCCCTACGCGCTCCTTCCGAGAGCGGGCACGTGGGCGACCGTGGAGACCTGGGTGAAAACCACGGGCACCGGCGCCGTGCTCAATGCTGAGAACGAGTGGGGAACTCAGCAGCACCCGGTGCTGCGCGTGCTCGCGAACGGCCGCCTCTCGGCCGCGTTCCAGCCGACCTCCACACCCATCACCACTGGATCTCCGGTCAACGACAACGCCTGGCACCATGTGGTTCTGACCGTTGCCAAGGATGTGCAGACGCTGTACGTGGACGGACAGCAGGTCGGCACCCTCAACGGGACAGTCGGTGACCCGATGGAGTGGCCCGAACTCAAGGCCGGCGGCATCGCGGCCTTCCTGGACGAGATGGCTGTCTACGACCGCCCGCTGTCCGCCGGTGAGGTCGCGGGCCACTACGCGGCCCGCGCGGAGTCACCGTACAAGCTCGCCCAGATCACCTTGCCTTCGGGCCGCGTCTGGGCCGCCAACGTCTACGACGCCGTCACTGACCGGGTCAAGACGCACACCGATGAGCACGGCGGTACCTGGCAAATAGGCGAGCCCGCGTACAACCGCACGACCGGCATGAGCACCGTTACCGTCACCGACCCCCACCAGGGCACGCTCAAGTACGTGCACGACGCCTGGCGCGGGTACCGGCTCATGTCCCGGACTGATCAGCTGGGCAAGAAGACCACCTACTCCTATGACACGGGCGGCTTCCTCTTCAGCACCGTCGACGCCAACAACAACGTCGTCGAGACCCACAATGACGCACGCGGCAACGTCATCCAACGGCGGACCTGCCGCACCTCCAGCTCTTGCCAGTGGAGCCGTTACTCCTATCACCTAAACGCGGCCGACCCCTTCGACGCTCGCAACGACCTGCTGCTCGCCAGCTGGGACCCGCGCACGACGAGCACCGACAAGGCGAGGGCGACCAGTTGGGAGTACAGCTCCTACGGCGAGGAGACCAAGCAGACCGCACCTCTCACTCCCGACTTCCCCGCCGGCTGGTCCGTGTCGACCGCGTACACCGACGGGACGGAGCCGGCCGTCGGCGGTGGGTTCACGCCCGCCGGCCTGGTGAAGACCAGGACGGATGCCCGCGGCAATGTGTGGACGCAGAAGTACACGACCGCCGGGGATCTCGCGGAGCAGATCGAACCCGAGGGCATGCGCACGGTCTACGAGTACGACTCGATCGGTAGACCCACCGCACGCGTCGAGTACTCGGATGCCTTCCCGGATGGGGTCAGATCGACCTTTACCTACGACGGCCTGGGACGGTTGCGCACCCACACCGGTGCCCCCGTCCAGAACGAGATCACCGGCAAGACGCACACCAGCCAGACCCGCTACACCTACGACCCTGACGGCAACAAACTCACCGACACTGTAGTCGACCTCACGGGCGGTGACCCTGAGCGGACTATCACGTACACCTACGACACCCGGGGACGCACGGAAACGGTCACAGGACCGGAAGGCGGCGTCATCCGCTACACCTGGGACCAGGTGGGTGCCAAGGTCGAGGTTACCGACGAACTGGGCTCGGTGTTCGGCTACACCTACACCAAACGCGGTGAATTGGCCAGCCGCACTTTGAAGAACTGGACCGGTAGCCCAGTGAATCCGCAGCCGGCCCGGGAGATCGTGCTGGCGTCGTACAGCTACGATCCCGTCGGCCGCCTCGCGAGCCGGGTGGACGCGATGGAGCGCAAGACCTCCTTCACGTACTACAACGACGACCTGCCGCACCAGGTCATCGGCACTGGCGTCAAGCTGAACGGCTCCTCCACCACGAGGGACGTGGTGCTGGAGGAGCTCACTTACGATGCTGCGGGCAACCCTGCCACCCTGACCACCCCGGGCGCACAGACTGCATACGTGTATGACGCGGCCAACCGGCTCACGTCCAGCACCTTCGACACGGCCAGGCTTGCGCGCAAGATCGCCAATGTCTACGACGCCAACGGTAACGTCACGAAGCAGACGCTCACGGCGGCGGGCACCTCCCGCGCGGAGAGTGTCGAGTACTCGTACAACAAGGAAAACCAGCTCGTCCGCCGCACGGTCGAGAATGGCGACGATGACCTCACCACCACGTGGGCGGTCAATGACCGGGGCCTGGTGACGGCGACGACGGAGCCGCGGGGGAACGTCGCAGGCGGCGACCCCGAGCGATTCACCACCTCGGATCGTCATGACGCTGCCGGTCGCCTCGTGGAGAGGAAGCTGCCGGAGATCCAGGTCGAGCGCGCCGGAACCACCGGCACCGACAGACTGCGACCCACCACCCGCTACGGTCATGACAGCGCAGGGCAGCGGTCGCACGTCATGGATGCCGAAGGGCGGCTGAGCACGACCACGTTCGACAGGGCCGGTCGGGTCACCGCCGTCATCGATCCCGCCTACACGCCGCCCGGCGGTACCCAGATCATCCCCAAGGAGACCTACGGCTACGACGCGGCCGGCCGTCTCATGAGAGTCACGGACCGCAGCGGCCAGCTGTCGACCATGGAATACGACGCCCTGGGCAACCAGGTGCGCGTCACCGACCCGGCCGTGAACGGGGCGCTACCCGGACAGTGGACCAGCGAGTTCAACCGGGTCGGCGAGCCTCTGGCCGAGGTCGACCCCAACGGCGCAAGGTCCGAGGCAACGTACGACGACCTGGGCCGGATGATCACACGGACCGAGATAGAGCGGCATCCGTCTGCGGCGGCGTACACCACGAAGCTCACCTACACCGACGCCGGATTCCTGGAGAAGCTGGCGCCGCCGGTCGGCCAACCCACCTTGTTCACCCGCAACGCGGCCGGCGAGGTCACGCAGCTCACGGATCCGATGGGTAACAAGACCGTCACCACCTACGACCTGGCGGGCCGCGTCACGAAGACGACGACTCCTCTGGGGTACGCGAGCCTTGCGGAGTACGACCTGGCAGGCCAGTTGACTGCGCTCAAGGATCTCGGCACCGACGGCAGGGTGATCCGGAGCACCGCCTACGGCTACGACGCCGCTTCCAACCTGACCAGCACGACGTCCGGCGAAGGCCGGGTCACGGAGCGGTCATTCGACGAGACCGGCCGACTCGTCGAACTCAAGGAGCCTGTATCGGCGAACGAGTCGATCACCACATCGTTCGGCTATGACGCGGTCGGTGACCGCACCCGGACGACGGATGGTCGCGGCAACACAGTATGGACCACCTACAACAGCCTCCGCCTGGTGGAATCGCTCATCGAACCGTCCACGGCCGCGCACCCGGACCTCGCGGACCGTACCTGGCTGCACACCTACGACGCGGAAGGCAACCTGACATCCCTCGCGGAGCCCGGCGGCGTCCGCATCGACCGTCAGTTCGACGAGTTGGGACGCCTCTCCAAGGAGACGGGGCACGGCGCCTCGGTCGCCACGCCGGAGCGGACCTACCGCTACGACGCGGCAGGCAGGCAGATCGTCATCGGCGACTACGGCCTCGAATACAACGACCGGGACCTGCTCACCAGAGTCACCCGCAACTCGGCGCAGATGGCGGCCTTCACCTACGACGCCCTGGGCAACCCGATGACCCGTTCCGACACTTCGGGCAACACGAGCTTCACCTGGGACGACAACGAACGGCTGAAAACGGCGACGGACCCGGTGACCGGGCGGGCCTTCTCCTATGGCTACGACAGTGACGACCGGCTCACATCCCTGAACTCCAGCAACCCGGCCAACAGCCAGACCTTCACCTACGACGCGCTCGACCGCTTGGAGACGCACACGCTGAAGAGCAGCAGCGGCGCTCAACTGGCGAAGATCGCTTACGGATGGGACAAGGACGACAACCTCACCTCCAAGAGCACCACCGGCACCGCCGGGGCCGGAGCTAATACGTACGGGTATGACCACGTCGGCCGGTTGACGTCCTGGACCGCGCCCGACGGCACAGTCACCGCCTACACCTGGGACGCGGCGGGCAACCGAACTGGAGCTGGAGACAAGAGCTACGCCTATGATCAGCGGAACCGGCTCGTCTCCGGCGATGGCACCGACTACAGCTACACCGCGCGTGGCACCCTGGCCACCACATCCACTGGTGGTGTCACCACCAACATGACCTTCGACGCCTTCGATCGCCTGGTGGCCGAGGGTGACGTCATATACACCTACGACGCGCTAGACCGTCTCGTCTCTCGCAGGAAAGGGGCGGAAGAAACCACTTTCGCCTACTCCGGACTCGAGAATGACATAGTCACGGTGGCGGACGGCAGCGGGACCGTAACAGCTAGGTACGGGCGTGATCCGAATGGTCGCGTGCTCAGCATGAAGGAAGGGGCATCGCCGGCGCTTGGCGTTATGACGGACTATCACGCTGATGTCGTGGCGACCTACACGGGAACGAGCCTCGCGGACTCGGTTGCGTACAACCCGTTCGGGGAGCCCATAGCCCGCACCGGAAGCCGGCGTTCACTCGGCTACCAGAGCGAGTACACCGACCCTGACACCGGCAAGGTGAACATGCACGCACGCTGGTACCAGCCTGGTACGGGCGGGTTTGCCTCGCGTGATGACTGGACGCTGGAGCCGGAGCCGTCTACCCGGGCCAACCGTTACTCGTATGCCGACGGAGCGCCTCTGGGCAACGGCGACCCGTCCGGACACGCCCCGGACTGTTGCGGCGCCGGTGGCGGTGGCGGTGGTATCGGCAGCTACAACGCCAAGAACTGGAAGCCCGTCTGGCGGGCGGTGGAAGCCATCGACGCGGCGAGTGACTTGGCCGGGCCGGCTGGATGGGCCAAGGGCGCCGCCAAGCGAGCGATCAAGGCGGGATTCAAGAAGGTATTCAAGGGCGGAGGCAAGAAAAGCGCCTCCCAGGGCGGCAAGAAGGCCCTGGACAGGGACAACGCCAACCGTCTACAGCGCGAGAAGGGGAACAAGCGCTACCTGTACGCGCCAAAGAAGAAGCCCAAGTCCAAGAAGCAAAGCGATGGAAAGAGGGGACCCAAGACGGCAGTCAAAGTGCCTAAAAAGCCCAAAACCAAGCCTACCACGGGGAAGAAGCCCGAAGAAAAACCTAAGAAAAATCCGGTGGGATCGAAAGGTAAAGACAAAAAGAAACCCACGATCAAGTCTCCGAAAGACCGTAAGCCAACGCCCAGGGATGAACGGGCGGGGCGGCAGGGGCAGAAGGACAAGGGATGTCGCACCGGCCCCTGCACCGGTAGCGACCGCGATGGTCCGGAGGCAGGCTACTACAACGTCGGCACAGGTCATGATGAAGGCTATAGCCCGGCGTATCGCGAGATCGTCGAAGAGGCGACCGAGACCACGACCGAGTCGATCGTCGAGGACATCATCGACGATGTGGCCCCTGACCTGCCGTCCGACCCGCTGCCGGATGAAGGGCTGGACAGTTGCTTGCCCAACAGCTTTGTCCCCGGCACCCCGGTTCTCATGGCGGACGGTAGCCGCAAAGTCATCGAAGACGTCAAGGTAGGCGACCATGTGCTCGCCGCCGACCCAGGCACCGGCCGCATGGAGGCTCAGCCCGTTACTGCGCTGATCAGCAGTCACGGTCGCAAGCACCTGGTCCGCATCACCGTGGACCTCGACGGCGACCGCGGCACCGCGGCCGACGTCGTCGAGGCCACCGCCGAGCACCCGTTCTGGCTGCCCGCCCTGAAGGAATGGGTCCCTGCCGGACAACTTGAGGCCGGCGCGTGGCTGCGTACCTCGGCCGGCACGTACGTCCAGATCAGCGCCATCCAGCACCGCACCGCCACCCAGCGCGTCCACAACCTGACCATCGACGACTTCCACACCTACTATGTCGTGGCCGGGGACCAAGCTATCCTTGTCCACAACAGTGGTCCTGGCGGACGGGAGCGGGGGCCGGACGGTCGATTCCTGCCTAATTCGAACCCTCTTGATCCTGATTCTCGATACGATCGAGTCTCGCTCTGGGAGAAGACCAAGCGGGCCATCCAGGGTGCTGCACCGACGGATGCAAATGGTGACTTTATTGACCCCAACACGGGTCAGATCATTCCGAAGGGGGGTCCCTTCCACTATGGACACAAGCCCGGCCATGAATACTGGCGAGCTCGTGATCTGGCGCGAGAGAAAGGCTTGTCCCGAGAGGAGTTCATTGCCAGTCAAAACAACCCAGACCACTACCAGATCGAGGATCCGTACAACAATATGAGCCATCAATACGAGAGTCACTGTTAGCGATGATCGACCGAGACGGGCGGTCTGAGCTGCATCAGGCCGCCTTTGTAGGCGATGCCGATCGGGTTGCTCTTCTGGCAGAAGAAGGGCTAAATGTGGATCTCCCCGACCGTGATGGCTTTACTCCGCTCCATCTTGCAGCCCAGGAATGGAACGCGAATGCTGCGAGAGCATTGCTGGATCATGGCGCTTCTGTTGATTCGGTGAATCGTTACGGAAATACTCCGCTGTTTGTTGCGGTTTTCAACTCCCGAGGAAGAGGGGAGTTGATTTCCATCCTGCGTGAATTCGGAGCTGATCCATTCAAGGAGAATAACCATGGTCGGTCTCCACTCGGGTTGGCGAGACTGATCGGTAATTACGACGTGGCGCAGTATTTCGCGGACCTATAAACAAATTTCGGCGCACTTGCAGGAGTCTCGTATGAGGCGCCGAACGACGTTTGACAGCTTCGTTGACGGCTACGCTGGCGTGATCGTTTTCTGACGGCTACGGTTCGGGCTGCTCGTCGAGTGCGCCGGACATGCGTTCCATGATCGCGTTGGAGGCGGAGTCGGACGTAGGCGTAGACGTCGGCGGTGAACGCGATGTGGGCGTGACCGAGCAATTCCTTGATCAAGCAGGAGTAAGGCGCACGAATGCCTCAGGTCGTGAAAGCGGCTCTTGCGGAGTCCGGCAAGTCGCTCCAGCGCCGGCTGAGGAGTTTGCCGCGCCGCATGCCGGTGCGCAGCGCGAGATCGAACAGGGTATGCAGACGGAAGCCTTGGGCGGCATCGAGGAAGATGCGGGCTTCGGCCGGTTCGGTGCGTTGTTGACGGCAGCGGGGACTTGGACGTTGCGGGCGACGTTAGGCGCGAGGTCGTCTTCGCGAGCAGCGCGCTCCAGGGCTGTGCGAAGCAGGGCGTGAACGTACTGGATGGTCAGCGGGGACAGGTAGCGCTGGCAGCAGTGGCCAAGGGCACAGCAGCGGGGCCGCTTGTGAGGTCTGCGGCGTGGGGGTCGCGAGTGGTGTCGGTGCCCAGGGCGCAGCAGCGGCAGGTAAAGCTATCAGAGGCGGAACCATGCGTACGTAAGTCGCGGAATACAAGGTCGTCGAACTAGGGACAGCGTGGTATTCTGGCCGTCCGCGCGGACGTCGCCGCTTGGACCAGGGCGTTTCGCGTAACTGGCTCGCCCGAGTCTTACTGATCAATCTCTTTGGGTGGCGAGACAAAGGAGCCGAGGCCGCGGACCGAGTAAATGGTCCCTTCCTCCTGGAGTCGCTGCAGAACCTTGCGGGCCGTCCCTCGAGCGATGCCGAATTCCTGCACGATCTGATGCTCGCTGGGGACCGGCGTGTCAACCTCGTAGTCGCCGGCGGCGATCCGCTCCTTGATGATGTTCGCCACCTGGACCCACTTGGGCTGGTTCAGACGCCACTCGATCACGAGCGAACGATAGATCACCTTGAAGAACCCGAGATACCCAGGAGTAACTATACTTCACCATGGTGAACTATGAGGAAGCTAGATATGATGGCGGTAGCAGCAGCCAGCCGTCGAGGCGGCTCCCCAGGGAAGGAATTGGTGGCATGGCGGCCGACGAACTCGCTGATTTCCACGGCCCGCACGTCGGACCACCTTGGCCTGGCCGTACCAAGCTGACCTGGCACGAACCCTTCTCCAGGGCGTCGCGTATCCGGGTGATCTCGCATACATGCGAATGCGGCAAGACGATGTATGAGCTGTGCGCCGCTGCCGGTCTGGGCTTCGTCCGTCGTACCGACCGTGCGAAGCGGACCGTCCATGAAACCGCGTGGATGCTGACTGCGACCGCCGCCGACGCCTTTGGGCAGATCCTGGACGGGAAGGCTGGATGAACCCGTCGCCTACGAGGCACCCATGAGGTCCCCCGAGCTGCCCGGGTCGAGGGATGGTGGTCATACCAAACCCGCCCCCACGTCTGGTTCTCCATAACTACCCGTCGGTAGCCAACCCGAATATCCTTCTGGCATGCACGTGACCGCCGGCAGGACCCGGCAGATCATCGCCCCGTTCACCGGCGAACCCCTCGCCGAGCTGCCCCTGGCCGGCGCGGACGACGTCCGTGGGGCGTACCGGAAGGCGCGGGCGGCGCAGGCCGAGTGGGCGGCGCGGCCCGCGGCGGAGCGGGTGAAGCCGTTCCTGCGGCTGCACGACGTGATCCTGGACCGGCGCGAGGAGATCCTCGACCTGCTCCAGGACGAGACCGGCAAGGCCCGCTCGCACGCCTTCGAGGAGGTCCTCGACGTCGCCGGCTGCGTGCTCTATTACGCCCGCCGGGCGCCCGGCCTGCTGGCCCCGCAGGGGCGCAAGGGCGTCTTCCCGATCGCCACCCGGGTCAGCGAGCTGCGCCGGCCCAAGGGCGTGGTCGCGCTCATCTCGCCGTGGAACTACCCGCTGTCGCTGGGCGTCACCGACGCGGTGCCCGCGCTGCTGGCGGGCAACGCGGTCGTGCACAAGCCCGACACCCAGACCACGCTGTCCACCCGCTGGGCCGTGGACCTGCTGGTGGAGCTGGGCATGCCGCGCGACCTCTGGCAGATCACGCCCGGCGACCCGGAAGAGATCGGCGAGGCGCTGCTCGACGGGGCCGACTACGTGGCGTTCACCGGCTCCACCCGCAGCGGCAGGAAGATCGCCGAGGAGGCGGCCAAGCGGCTCATCGGCTGCTCGCTGGAGCTCGGCGGCAAGAACCCGATGATCGTGCTCGACGACGCCGACCTGGACCTGGCCGTGCAGGGGGCGATCCGCGCCTGCTTCGCCAACGCCGGACAGCTGTGCCTGTCGATCGAGCGGCTGTACGTGCACACGTCGCTGTTCGAGGCGTTCGCCGACCGCTTCGCCCGTCAGGTGCGCAACCTGAAGCTCGGGGCCGGGCGCGACTGGTCGGTCCAGATGGGCTCGCTCACCCACCGCCACCAGCTCGAAACCGTCATCCGGCACGTCGAGGGCGCCGTCGCCCGAGGCGCGACCGTGCTCGCCGGGGGCAGGGCCAGGCCCGACCTCGGCCCGCTGTTCTTCGAGCCGACCGTGCTCACCGGCGTGACCGAGGACATGGAGCTGTGCCGCGACGAGACGTTCGGTCCCGTGGTGTCGCTCTACCCGTTCGCCACCGACGACGAGGCGGTCGAGCTGGCCAACGACACGGCCTACGGCCTGAACGCCGCCGTCTGGACCTCCGACGCCTCCCGTGGCCGCGCGCTCGCCGCCCGGATCAAGGCGGGCACGGTCAACATCAACGAGGGGTACGGCGCCGCGTACGCCTCCTACGACGCCCCGATGGGCGGCATGAAGGCGTCCGGCCTGGGCCGCAGGCACGGCGCGGAGGGCCTGCTGCGCTACACCGAGTCGCAGACCGTGGCTTCCCAGGCGTCCTGGCTGCGCCTGGAGCCGCCGTTCGACCTGTCTCAGGAGGCGTGGGCGGACCTGCTGGCCACCACGCTCAAGGTGATGAAGTGGCTGAGGGTGAAGTGACCGGGTTCGACGTCGTCGTCATCGGCTCCGGGTTCGGCGGCAGCGTCTCGGCGCTCCGGCTGGCGGAGAAGGGCCACCGGGTCGCGGTGCTGGAGGCGGGGCGGCGCTTCGACCGGTCCACGCTGCCCGCCACCTCCTGGCGGCTGCGCGACTTCCTGTGGGCGCCGTGGCTGGGGCTGAAGGGCATCCAGCGGATCCACCTGCTCCGGGGGGAGAAGGGCACCGGCGTGCTGGTGCTCGCCGGTGCCGGGGTGGGCGGCGGGTCGCTGGTGTACGCCAACACGCTCTACGAACCGCTCGACCCGTTCTACCGTGACCCGCAGTGGGCCTCGATCACCGACTGGAAGGGTGAGCTGGCGCCCTACTACGACCAGGCCAGGCGGATGCTCGGGGTGACGGTCAACCCCACCCGCACCCCGGCCGACGAGGTGATGCTGAAGATCGCCGAGCGGATGGGCGCGGGCGCGACCTTCCGCCTGGCCCCGGTGGGCGTCTACTTCGGGCCGGACGGCGTCGACCCGTACTTCGGCGGCGCCGGTCCCGAGAGGCGCGGCTGCGTCGAGTGCGGCCAGTGCATGACCGGCTGCCGCCACGGCGCCAAGAACTCGCTCACCGAGAACTACCTCCACCTGGCCGAGCGGGCGGGTGCCCGGGTCTACGCCGAGTGCACGGTCACCTCGGTCCGCCCGCTGCCGTCCGGCGGGTACGAGGTCCTCGCCCGGCGGACCGGCTCGGCCCGGCAGCGCCGGCTCTTCACCGCCCGGCAGGTGATCTTCGCGACCGGGACCTGGGGCACCCAGCGGCTGCTGCACCGGCTGCGCGACGACGGCACGCTGCCCCGGATCTCGCCCCGGCTGGGCACGCTCACCCGTACCAACTCCGAGGCCCTGCTCGGCTTCGAGCGGTTGTCGCGCGGCGGCGAGAAGTTCAACACCGGGGTGGCGATCACCTCCTCGATCCACCCGGACGCCGAGACGCACATCGAGCCGGTCCGCTACGGCGACGGCTCCAACGCGATGGGCCTGCTGCGCACGCTGCTGATCGACGGCGGCCGCAACCGGTGGAAGGCGTTCGCCCGCGAGGCCGCGCGCCGGCCGCTGCACGCGCTGCGCCTGCTCGACCTGCGCGGCTGGTCGGAGCGGTCGCTGATCGCGCTGGTCATGCAGGCCAAGGACAACTCGATCACGGTACGGTCCGGCCGGTTCGGGCTGCGCTCGGCCCGGGGGCACGGCGAGCCGAACCCCACCTGGATCCCGGCGGGGCACGAGGCCGTGCGGATCGGGGCCGAGGAGGTCGGCGGGGAGCCGCGCGGGTCGTGGCTGGACCTGTTCGACATCCCCGCGACCGCGCACTTCCTGGGCGGCTGCGCGATCGGCGCCTCGCCGGACGAGGGCGTGATCGACCCCTACCACCGGCTCTACGGGTACGAGGGGCTGCACGTCGTGGACGGGTCGGCCGTGGCCGCCAACCTGGGCGTCAACCCCTCGCTGACCATCACGGCGCTGGCCGAGCGGGCGATGGCGTTCTGGCCGAACGCGGGTGAGCCCGACCCGCGGCCGCCTCTCGGCTCGGCCTACCGGCCCCTGGCCCCGGTCGCGCCGCGCTCCCCGGCGGTGCCGGCCACGGCCCCCGCCGCGCTGCGGCTGATCAGCCGCTGACCGCCTCGATCTCGTCCAGGAGCGCGGTCAGGGTGGCGTCGTCCGTGGCCGGGGCCATCACCGTGACCCGCAGGTGGCGGACCCCGGCCAGCTCGGTCGAGGTGAGGTGGAAGGTGCCGTCGCTCATCAGCCGTTCGCGGATCACCGCCTGGTCGCCGTCGCCGTAGCGGAAGCACACGATGTTGCTCTCCGGCTCGTACGGCAGCGTGAACCCGGGCCGTTCCCCGGCCAGCTCCCAGAACCGGTGGGCGGTGTCGTACCGGGAGGCCACGTAGTCGCCGAGGCCCTGCTCGCCCCGCCAGGCCAGGTTGAGGAAGATCTTCAGGCCGAGTTCGGCCTTGGTGCACTCGACCGTGCGGCGGATCTGGTCGAAGCCCTGCTCGCCGTAGAACAGGTAGCTGGCCTCCTGCCGGAACGCCGCGTCCAGGTCGCTCTCCCTGCGCACGAGCACCGCAGCCGTCAGGGCGGAGGCGCGCAGCATCTTGTGCGCGTCCCAGATCACCGAGTCGGCCAGCTCGATGCCGTCGAGCAGGTGGGCGTGCCGGTCCGACAGCAGGGCCGAGGCGCCGTGCGCGCCGTCCACGTGGAACCACACGCCGCGCTCGCGGCACCACGCGCCGATCGCCAGCAGGTCGTCGTGCAGTCCGGTGCCGGTGGCGCAGGCCGCAGCCACCAGCGCCATCACCCGTCTGCCGGAGATGTCCGGCAGCCTGGCCGGGTCGATCCGGCCCAGTTCGTCCGTCTCCAGCGGCACGATCGCACGCTGCCCGAGCCCGAGGATCGAGACCGCGCGCGAGATCGAGTAGTGCGCCGACGGCGGGGCCAGGATCACCAGGTCGTCCGGCACGCCCCGCTCCCACGCCTCCGGCGCCACCCGCGCCCGCGCGGCCAGCATCGCGGTCAGGTTGGCCAGTGAGCCGCCGTGCGTCAGCACCCCGCCGCCGGCCGGGAAGCCCACCTTGTCCAGCATCCAGCGCAGGACCTCGAACTCGACCGTGGCCGCGGACGCGCCCATCTCGTAGATGTTCATCGGGTTGTTGATCGCGCCGTGCACGAAGTCGGCCAGCGCGGCAGGGAAATCGGGGGAGGCGGTCTGGTGGGCCAGGTACGCCGGGTGGTGCAGCCGGGTGCCCTCGGCCAGGTAGGCGCGCAGGAAGTCGCGGTACGACTCCGGGGTCATGCCGCCCTTGGCGATCAGCTCACGCAGCCGCAGCCGGTCCGCGAGCTCGCCCGGCGGCCTGCGCCGGACCACGGGGGCCTCGCCCCGCTGGCTGTCCGCCACGTAGGCGGTCAGTTCCTCGACCGTGACACCGGCCGACTCGGCGAACTCCTCAAAGTTCCACATATCCCGGAATAGTGAGGTTATCGTCGGCGTACGGCTAGTCTTGCCGAATCGGAGGGCGATACTGGTGCATAACGCCGAACTTGATTCGATCGACCTGGCCATTCTGGCCGAGCTGCAGCGGGACGCCCGGCTGCCCAACAAGGATCTCGCGGAGCGGCTCGGCGTCGCCCCCTCCACGGCGCTCGAACGGGTGCGGGCGCTGCGCCGGCGCGGGGTGATCACCGGCTTCCGCGCCTCGGTCGACATCGCCAGACTGGGCCGCCCGTTGCAGGCGCTGCTCGCCCTCCGGGTACGGCCGCACACCAGCCAGCTCGTCGACCCGCTGAGCGCGTTCGTGCTGTCGCTCCCCGAGACGATCACGCTCTTCCACGTGGCCGGGGCCGAGGACTTCCTGGTCCACGTCGCGGTCGCCGACGCCGAGCACCTGCACCGGCTGTGCCTGGAGAAGTTCCTGGTACGGCCCGAGATCGTGCACCTGCAGACCACGCTCATCTTCAAGAGCCAGCATCAGCCCGTCCAGCGGCCCTCCGATATGTGAAAATATCCGGCCATGGCCCTTCGGATCACCACGCTCGCGGAGCGCCCCGAGTTCGCCGCGACCCTGTGGGACATGGACAACGCCTGGCCGGAGTTCATGATGAAGGACCCCATCGCCGACTTCTTCTACGCCGTCGCCGACACGGTCTATCCCGCGTACGTCCTGGTCGCCGACGACGACGCCGAGCCCGGCCGGCTGGTCGCGCGGGGCTGCACGATGCCGTTCACGCTCCCCGGCGGCGAGCTGCCCGACGACGGCTGGGACGGCGTCATCCGGCGCGCCTGGCTGGCCCGCGAGCGCGGCGAGCGGCCCGGCCGGATCTCCGCGCTGGAGATCACCGTCCGCCGCGACCTGCTCGGCAAGGGCGTCTCGCCGCTCATGGTGGCCGCCATGCGCGACAACGCCGCCCGCCTCGGCTTCGACGAACTCGTCGCCCCCGTACGGCCTAACCACAAGCACCGGGAACCGCACACCCCCATGGCGCAGTACGCCTTCCGCACCCGCGCCGACGGGCTGCCGCACGACCCGTGGCTGCGGGTGCACGTACGCGCCGGCGGGAAGATCGTCAAGGTGGCGCCGCGCTCCATGACGATCGCCGGCACGCTCGCCGAGTGGCGCGCCTGGACCGGCCTGCCCTTCGACCGGCCAGGCCCTGTCGAGGTGCCGGGCGCGCTCAACCCCGTCCACGTCCAGCCCGAGCACGACCACGCCGTCTACGTCGAACCCAACGTCTGGGTCAGCCACCCGCTGACGATCAGGCGTTAGCGTTTCCGGCATGACGGAACTCCAGCCCAGATTGCGGGCCATCATCGACCTGATGGTCCCGGAAGCGCGCGAGTCAGGCGGACGGCACGAGTACGACGGCGCCGCCCAGGACCTGTCTCCCGAGGGCGTGCGCGCCGGCCTGGCCCGGCTCGGCGACGGCGACCTTCCGGAAGACCCCCACGACGCCCGCCACCTCCAGGTCTTCGAGCAGGCCCTGCGGGTCCAGCTCGGCGAGCTCGAACTGCACCGCAGGAACCCGCTGTTCCACCTGTCCAACCTGGAGCTCGCCTGCTACGACCGCGACTACGCCCCCGAGGAGCGCCGCGCCGCCGCCAGGGCCGCCCACCTCGCGCGCTGGCCCGAAGCGGTACGGCACGCGCTCGCCGCGCTCGACCAGGTCAGCGCCCCCGTGGCGGCCTCCCTCCTCGGCGCGGTCAAGGGCCTGGCCGCGGGCATCACCGACCAGGCCGCCCTGGAGGCGCACGGCCGCCTGGTCGCGCACGTCGAACGGGCCGCCGAGCACGGCGACCCGGACGCCGCGCTCGGCGCGGACGCGCTGGCCCGGCTCATGGGCTCCACCGAAGGGCTGGAGGTCGACCTCGGCAGGCTGGCCGAGCGCGCCGACGCCGAACGCGAGCGCCTGACGGCCCGCCTCACCGACGCCTGCGACCGGCTCGGCCAGGGCGGCAGGCCGCCGCTCGACGTGGTCCGCGAGCTGGTCAAGCAGCACCCCGACATCGACGGCGTGATCGAGGCGGCCAGGATCGGCACCGAGAAGGCCATCGCCTTCACCCGTGAGAAGGACCTGGCGCCCTACCACGACGGCACCTGCCTGGTCGGCCTCGCCCCCGAGTCACGCCGCTGGGCGATGGCCATGATGTCGTGGAACGCCCCCGGCGAGCCCGAAGGCCCGTCCTGGTACTACGTCACCCCGCCCGACCCGTCCTGGCCGGCGCAGGACGTCGAGGAGTGGCTGGAGGTCTTCAGCGACACCACGCTGCCCGCCATCAACGTGCACGAGGTCGCGCCCGGTCATTTCTCCCACGGCCTGGCCCTGCGCCGGGCCCGGTCGGACGTGCGGCGGCTGCTGCAGTCGTTCTCGTTCGCCGAGGGCTGGGCGCACTACGCCGAGGAGCTCTGCGTCGAAGAGGGCTTCGAGTCCGGCGACCCGCGCTTCGAGATCGGCGTCTGGGTGGAGGCGCTGATCCGCGTCACCCGGCTGGCCTGCGCGATCGGCGTGCACACCGGCGCGATGACGGTGGACGACGCGGCCGCCCGCTTCACCGCCCACACCCACCTGGCCGGCCCGGCCGCGATGTCCGAGGCCAGACGGGCCACGTTCGATCCCACGTACGGCCGCTACACCTGGGGCAAACTGGTCATCATGGACCTGCGCGAGCAGGCCCGGCAGGCGTGGGGCGCCGGATTCACCCTCCAGCGGTTCCACCGGCACCTGCTCGACCTCGGGTCGCCGCCGCTGGGCCTGCTGTCGATAGACTGAGCTCACCGCATTCGCCTTTGGGGGGTTCTCTCGGTGTCTGAGTTCGACACGGTCCTGGTGGTCGACTTCGGCGCGCAGTACGCGCAGCTCATCGCCAGGCGGGTGCGCGAGTGCCACGTCTACTCCGAGATCGTCCCGTCGACCATGACGGTCGACGAGATGATGGCGAAGAACCCCAAGGCGATCATCCTGTCCGGCGGCCCCTCGTCCGTCTACGCCGACAACGCCCCCGCCGTGCCCCACGGCCTGTTCGAGACCGGGGTGCCGACGTTCGGCATCTGCTACGGCTTCCAGGCGATGGCGCAGGCGCTGGGCGGCGAGGTGGCCCGCACGGGCGTCGCCGAGTACGGCGGCACCGCCCTGGAGGTGCTGAACGAAGGCGTGATCTTCGCGGGCCTCCCCGCGGCCCAGAAGGTCTGGATGTCCCACGGCGACAGCGTCGCCGCCGCCCCGGAGGGCTTCCTGGTGACCGCCTCCACGAGCGAGACCCCGGTCGCCGCCTTCGAGCACCCCGGCCGCGGCCTCTACGGCGTGCAGTTCCACCCCGAGGTCCTGCACAGCGAGCACGGCCAGCAGGTGCTCAGACACTTCCTGGAGGCGGCCGGCTGCCGCCCCACCTGGACCATGCTCAACATCGTCGAGGATTCGGTCGAGACGGTCCGCCGCCAGGTCGGCGACGGCCGCGCCATCTGCGCCCTGTCCGGCGGCGTCGACTCCGCGGTGGCCGCCGCCATCGTCCAGCGCGCCATCGGCGACCGGCTCACCTGCGTCTTCGTCGACCACGGGCTGCTGCGCAAGGGCGAGGCCGAGCAGGTCGAGCGCGACTTCGTGGCCGCCACCGGCGTCCGACTGCGGGTGGTCGACGCCTCCGACCGGTTCCTGAAGGCTCTCGACGGGGTCTCCGACCCCGAGGAGAAGCGCAAGATCATCGGCCGGGAGTTCATCCGCGTCTTCGAGGACGAGCAGCGCGCCATCATGGCCGACGGCCCGGTGGACTTCCTGGTGCAGGGGACGCTCTATCCGGACGTGGTCGAGTCCGGCGGCGGCACCGGCACCGCCAACATCAAGTCCCACCACAACGTCGGCGGGCTGCCGGAGGACCTGCAGTTCAAGCTGGTGGAGCCGCTGCGCACGCTCTTCAAGGACGAGGTCCGGCGGGCAGGCGAGGAGCTGGGGCTGCCGCCGGCGATGGTGTGGCGCCAGCCGTTCCCCGGCCCGGGTCTGGGGATCCGGATCGTGGGCGAGGTGACGCGCGAGCGGCTCGACCTGCTGCGCGAAGCCGACGCGATCGCGCGTGAGGAGCTGTCGCGGGCGGGGCTCGACCGGGACATCTGGCAGTGCCCGGTGGTGCTGCTCGCCGACGTGCGCTCGGTCGGGGTGCAGGGCGACGGTCGTACGTACGGGCATCCGGTGGTGCTGCGGCCGGTGACGTCCGAGGACGCGATGACGGCCGACTGGTCGCGGGTGCCCTACGACGTGCTGTCGCGGATCTCCACGCGGATCACCAACGAGGTGCGTGAGGTGAACCGGGTGGTGCTCGACATCACCAGCAAGCCCCCGGGCACCATCGAGTGGGAGTGACCCGCACCGGCCACCTGACCAGGTCATCCTCCCTGCCTGCCGCGCAGGTCCACGACGAGCAGGTCGTTCTCCCAGAAGGCCGCCGTGCCGAGCGCCTCGCACGCGCCGATGAACCGCCGGCCGAGCCAGGAGCGCTCCTCGCCTTCGGCCAGGACGGTGCGGCAGTAGTCGAGTTTGAGCGGCACCGCGCGCAGCCGTATGGGACCCAGCTCGTCCATGGTCACCAGGAACAGCAGCGACAGGTCGTTGCGCAGCTCCGGGTCCACCGCGTAGTCGTCGAGGAAGTCGCCCATGTCGTACAGGACCGGCGGCGCCACCCCGTGCGCGACGTGCGCGGAGTGACCCGCGATCAGCGTCGCCCCGGCGTCGGCCAGGGCCGTGGCCGCGACGCGGACGTACGGGAGCGGCCCGGCCGTCATGTTGGGCCCCCAGTGAGGGCTGACCAGCACGGCATCGGCTTCCGTACGCATCCTCGCCACCGTGTCCGTCAGCCAGCCGGGAACGCCGCAGGACAGGTCGGCGTAGGCGACGCCGGGCCGGTCGGGGGCGGCCGCGTAGTCCTCCGGGTGGTCGGTCACGGAGATGACGGCGATCCGCAGCCCCCGCACGGCGAGGACGACCGGCTCGCGCGCCTGGTCGAGAGCCGCGCCCGCGCCCGCCGTACGGATCTCCACGCGTTCGAGAAGGGCGCGGGTGTCGAGCAGCGCGTCGTGGCCGTAGTCCAGCGCGTGGTTGTTGGCCAGCGTGACGCAGCTGACGCCGAGCTCGGCGAGCAGATCGGCGGCCTGCGGCGGGGCGCGGAAATGGAACACCGCGCCCGGCGCGAACCGCGAGCTGCCGCGAGCGGAGACGCAGCACTCCAGGTTGAGCAGGATGGCGTCGGCCTCGGACAGGTACTCCCGGACGCCGTCCGAGAAGAACGTGTCCGGGTCGTGGGAATCTGCCAGCCGGTCCGCGACGCCCCGACCGAGCATCGTGTCACCCGCCAGCGCGAGCGTGACAGCCACGACCTCCCCCTGCCCCCGATGACGTGGTCGAACACGGGCCGGGCGCGTGCCTGGGACGGACCGCCGCCGGGAACGAAGGCCGAGCCGAAAACCCGCCGCTACCTGCAACGATTCGCCATCCCGGGGTAGGGGGTCAGATGGAAGCAGCAGCGACCTTCTCGGGGGAGGCACACATGAGCACACCGGGAAACAACAAGAGGGTCCAGGACGTGATGCACTACGGGGTCGAGTGCATCGGCGAGCACGACAGCCTGCGCAAGGCCACGCGGATGATGCGTGACCTGTCGGTCGGCGCGCTGCCGATCTGCGGGGACGACGACCGGCTGAAGGGCATCATCACCGACCGCGACATCGTGATCAAGTGCTGCGCCGCGGACAAGGACCTCGACAGCACCACGGCCGGCGAACTCGCCCACGGCCTGGTGTGGGTCAAGGCCGACAGCGGCGTCGAGGAAGCGCTGGAGAAAATGGGCCGGCACCAGGTCAAACGGCTGCCCGTGATCGACGACAAGCGGCTCGTGGGCATGGTCAGCGAGGCCGATCTGGCCAAGGAACTGCCCGACGACAAGCTCGCGGAGTTCGTCCACCAGATCTACGCGCCCTCCTGACCCGGCCGGGCGCGGGGGCTCCCGTTCTTGCGGGGACCCCCGACGCCCCACCCGCCGGAGATCGGGCCCTAATGTCGGATCATGGAATTACTGCGATATGTGGCCTTCAGCGATCGCGTCGACGGAGGGAACCCCGCCGGAGTCGTCCTCGACGCCAGTGATCTCGGCCCCGACAGAATGCTGGAGATCGCCGCGGAGGTCGGCTACTCGGAGACCGCCTTCGTGACAGAACGGACCGACCGGACGCTCTCGGTCCGCTATTTCAGCCCGAAGGTGGAAGTGCCCTTCTGCGGCCATGCCACCATCGCGACGGCGGTGGCCTTCGCGGACGCGCACGGGCCCGGAGACCTGCTCATGAACACCCAGGCCGGGCCCATCAAGGTGACGACCTCGGTGAACGCCGACGGCCACACCGTCGCCACCCTGGTCAGCGTCCCGCCGCGCGTGGAGGAGATGAGCGACGCGCTCCTGGAGAACCTCCTGTCGATCCTGGGGTGGTCGTCGTCCGACCTCGATCCCGCGCTGCCGCCCAGAGTGGCCAACGCCGGCGCCTCCCATCCGATCATCGCCGCCGCCACCCGCGAACGTCTCGCGGACCTCAGCTACGACTTCCCGGCCTTGGCGGAGCTGATGGTCCAGGCCGGCTGGACGACGATCGACCTCGTCTGGCGGGAACGGACCGACGTGTTCCACGCCAGGAACCCCTTCCCGCCAGGAGGCGTGGTGGAGGACCCGGCGACGGGGGCCGCCGCGGCGGCGTTCGGCGGCTACCTGCGCGATCTCGGACTCCTCGCGTTGCCCGCGACGGTGACGCTCCACCAGGGCCACGACATGGGCCGCCCCAGCACCATCACGGTGTCGATCCCCGCGGACACGGCGAGCGGGATCGCGGTCACGGGGACGGCGGTCGAGCTCGCATAGGCGAGGGTCGCACTGGCGGCAAGTCGTCCGCGGATGACCTGCCGCCTCCGCGGCCAAGCTCCGGCGGATGAGCGGAGACAGGGATCCCTCCATTCTCCTGATCCTTCGCGTGATACCGCAGGTCGTCTGGGATAGTGAGCGGGTGGGTACCGTTCACATCGAGGCCAAGCCTGATCATCTGCTGCGCCTCGCCCGCCAAAAAGATCCGGTGGGCGCCGTTGTGGAGATGATCTGGAACGCCCTGGACGCGGAGGCGAGCCTCGTCACCGTCGATCTGGAGATCAACGAACTGGGCGGTGTCGAGTCGGTCAGCATCAGCGACGACGGCCACGGGATGCCGAACGCTTCGTGCAGAAGCTACTTCGGCGGCCTGGGCGGGTCGTGGAAGACGGCGGCCAAGGTGTCGCCCCATCTCAAGCGTGGTCTGCACGGGCGGAGCGGGCAGGGCAGACTTCGCGTGTTCGCACTGGGGGGACAGGTCCGGTGGGCCACGGTCGCGGAGGCGGTTGACGGGCGGATCGAGCGTACGGTCATCAGTGGCTCTGTCGACAGTCCTGCGGACTTCGACATCTCCCAGCCGGAGCCCGTTCAGCTTCCGTGCGGGACGCGCGTCGAGGCGTCTGTGCCGGCGGACTTCGTGGGCCGCCTCACTCAGGACGACACAGCCCAGCAACTCGCTTCGACGTTCGCGCCCTTCCTGGCCGCCAACCCCGACGTGCGGATCGTCTACCAGGGCACGCCTCTCGATCCGGCCACGGTCTGGACCGATGTGGCCGAGTATCCGCTGCCCTGGCCGGACTCGGATGGGTACGCGGCGCCGGTGGTGCGCGTCATCGAATGGCCGAAGGACGTCGGCCGTGTGCTCGCTCTTTGTGACACCAATGGTGTCGTCCTTGACGACGTCTCACCGGGCATTCAGGCGCCTGGCTATCACTTCACGGCTTACCTGCTTTGGGACGGGTTCGTGGAACGCCGGGACGACCTGTCCTTGGCGGAGCTTGACGAGATCGCCCCGCTTCTCGCAATCGCCAGAGACACTCTCCGCGCCCACTTCAAGAAACGCGAGCAGGAACGCCGGGCCAGGTTGGTCCAGGAGTGGAAGACCGAGGGTGTCTACCCGTACTCAGCCGGACCGGTCGAGCCCGCGCAGGCAGTCGAGCGTGAGCTGTTCGACGAGGTGGCGACCAGGATCGCCCGCCGACTACCCGGCGTGACACAAAGCAAGAGGACCACCCTGCGGCTTCTCCGGGAGATCATCTCTCATGATCCGAGCGGGCTGTACCCCGTGCTGGATGAGCTGTTCCGGCTGCCCCAGCCAGAGCAGGAAGAGCTCAAGCGCATTCTCCAGAGGACCAGCCTCGCTGAAGTGATCAAGGCCACGAGCCAGGTCACCGACCGGCTCGACTTCCTCGCCGCGCTCAAGAAGCTCGTCTTCGAGCCGGAGGTCAGCAGAACGCTCAAGGAACGGAGCGAACTCCACAAGATCCTGGAGCGCGAGACCTGGATCTTCGGTGACGCCTACACGCTGATGGTGAGCGATCAGAGCCTGGACACCGTGCTCAAGCGGCATCTCATGGCACTGGGCCGTGAGCCTGGGAACAGTCAGCTCCATCCAGTGCGCCGCGAAGACGGCAGAACAGGCATTGTTGACCTCATGCTGGGCCGGGCGCATCGGGGGACCTTCGGCCGCGAGCACCTGGTGGTCGAGCTCAAGGCGCCCAGGGTCAAGATCGGTCAGGTGGAGGTCGCACAGATCAAGAGCTATGCCAAGGCCGTCGTCGGCGACCCACAGTTCCATGACGCGCGAGTGTCCTGGGACTTCTGGATCGTCTCCACGGAGATGGACGACGTGGTCAGAGAGGACGCGAGCGCACCGCATCTTCCACCCGGTTGCATCGCCGAGTGGAAGAACGGCGTCCGGATCTGGGCGCGGACCTGGAGTGAGATCATCGACGACTGCGAGGATCGCCTCCACTTCTATCGCGACAGGCTGAACCACGATCCGGCCGCTGAGCATGCCGTGGAATACCTCCGCCGCGTCCATGCGGATGTCACGCCGGCGGCTGCCACGGCTTGACCTCACCTCGTCAGGTGGCCAGGAACAACGAGGTCACCGGGCGGCTCGTCGCCCGGTTCGGTGACAGATCCTTGGTGGCGGGGCTGCGGCTGGTATGACTATAAGATCCTTTATTGTTCGAAATGCCGCTTTCTGGATCCCGGTGGTCTCCGCGCACCGAGCGCCTCTGGATCAGGACGGCATGAAAGGTCGGGCAAGGAGGAGGGGGCCTCATGCCGCAGTACGATCCCTACGGGCACGCCGGACAGCCGCCTGAGCAACGGAGAGCGCCGGGGCCGCCGCCGGACGGCGGGCCTTGGGGTCCTCCTCCCGGGCAACAGGGAGGCCATTCTCCGTGGGGCGCGACTCCGCAGGCCGGTCATCCGCAGGCGAGTCAGCCGCCGGCCGGTTACCCACAGGCGGGTCACCCGCAGGCTGGTTACCCGCCGGCTGGTCATCCGCAGGCCGGTTACCCGCAGGCCGGTTACCCGCAGGCCGCACCGTATCCGGGGCAGGTTCCGCCTGGGTACGCCGGGACGCCCGGCCATCCACCGGCCTATCCGGGGGCGGGTGCGCCCGGTCACCCCGGCGGTCCGCCGATGCCGCCTCAGGTTCCGGGACCGCCTCACTTCCCGTACGGGCCAGGAGCGCCTGGGCCCATGCCGACCGGCCGCAAGGGACGCTCCGGAGGACGCGGGCCCCTGATCGCGGTGGTCGCCGTGGTCAGCGTGATCCTGGTCGTCGCCGTGGGGGCCGGCCTCGTCTGGATGGCCGTCGGGAGTGGCGACGTCGAACTCTCGGTCGCCGGCGGTGACGACGAGATGGAGATCGCCTGGACCAAGGAGTCCAAGGAGGAGCGGCTGGGCGGCGGTTCTGAGCCGGTCGCGACGTACGCCACCTGGCTGACGGGAGAGTTCGTCATCCGGGCCTCGACCGACGGCGTCGCGGCGTACCGGGTGGCGGACGGCACGCCGGCGTGGACCGTCCCGGTGCCGGACGGCGCGCGGATGTGCACGGCCGCCACCACCGCGTCCGGGGACAGGGGAGTGATCGCCTACGGCGGCGGACGCTGCGACCGGCTGGGAGTGATCGACCTCAAGGCCGGAAAGCTCGCCCGCACCATGAAGGTGCCGACGCCGAAGAACGCCGGGCAACAGCCGGAGGTGACACGCCTCGTCGTCGCGGGCGATGTGGCGGTGGTCGACGACGAGGGCGCCATGACCGCCTTCGGGATCTCCGACGGCCGCCAGCGGTGGCGCCAGACTGACGGCGACTGCCGGGGGGACGTATGGGCGATGGGGGACAAGCGGCTCGTCTCCGACCGACGCTGCATCTCGAAGAGGGGGACCTTCCTGGTCACGTTCGACCCGGCGACCGGCAAGGAGTTGACCGAGACGTTCCTGGGCGACCGGACGGTCGTGCTGAACGTCGTCTCCCATGATCCTGTCGTGGTCGTCACGGGCCCCGGCGCCGGAGCGCCGATTCCGGTCGTGGTCGCACTCGACGCCGCGGGCGAGAAGACCGCCGAGATACCGGCGGAAGCGGCCGGGCGGGACCTCCAGGTGCTCGGCACCACCTCGCTCACCTCGTCGGCCGCCATCGACCAGCCTTCGATGGTCGTACACGGCGACACGCTCTACGCGGTGAACAAGGCGGCCGATCCGTGGGCCATGGTCGCGTTCGACCTGACCACCGGGAAGGAAAGGTGGGCCGAGAAGGGCAACCAGGGCGAAACGAAGATCATCCGGGTCGACGACCGTGGCGTGTGGGCGCTGCAGATCGGGGGCGGAGAGGGCCACCTGGTGGTGACCGACCACAAGACGGGTGAGACCTCGGTCGTCAAGGAGGGCGCGCTGACGCCCGCGTGGTCATCGATCAAGTCCAGCCAGGTGTTCGAGCATCAGGGAACGCTGGTGGTGACGCCGACCTCACGCGAGATCGACGCCGTGCCCTCCCTGACCGTGCTCCGCTGAGGGCCGGCCTGGGGATCTCAATGTGCGGGGTATCCCTGCTGGGAGGCGGACGGCGCCGGCACCGGCAAGGGACACCAACTCCTTCGATCGTTTCGTCGCCTGGACGCGTCATAAGGATTGAGGCCTTGCCGAACGGTCAGATTGAGCTATTTCGATAGCGACATGAGCGATATGTGAGGTAGCCTGCAAGGCTCTGTTTGATCAGTGATCATGATGAACGGGTGGGGCGCTCATGGCGAGCACGCACATCGAGGAGTTGTCGGAACACTCGTCCAACTTCGGATTTCTCCTGCCTCACGAGCCCATGCTCGTTCTGGATGGCGCCTCCGCCGAATCCCACGTCTACACCGACCCCGACGTGGCGCTGTACAAGGCCAGGCGCTTCGCCGAGATCCTGGCCAAGCTGCTGGTCAGGCTCACCAACACTACGGTCCAACAGAACAACCAGAATGCTCGCATCCTCGCCTTGACCCGGGCCGGAGTTCTGGTTCCGTCAATCAGCCAGGCATTTCATCAGGTCCGCGACTCCGGAAACCAGGCTGTCCACACCCATTACGGGGATGTCCGGGTAGCCCTTAATTGCGTCAAAATTTGCTTCGAGCTGGGGGTTTGGTTCCATCGGGCGCTTTGTCCGGATGATGAGCGTACTTTCGCGTTTGTCCCACCGCCCGAACCCGCCACGACGAAGGCCGAGAACGCCGCTGAACAGACACAGCTCGACCAGCTTCGCGTCGAGCTCGAAACTCACCGCGAGCGCCTGGCAGAGGTTCTGCTCACCCGGGACGAGAAGGCGACGTTACTGGAGGCCGAGGCGCGCGCTCGCGCACAAGCCCAGGAGGCCCTGGAACGAGCGAACGCGGAGCGCGATCGCCTGAATCTGCTTCTGAAGCAGATGGATGACCGCATGACGGACATGAGGCGCGCGTTCGATGAGAACCTCAAGAAGATCAAGAAGCCGACTCCGGCTGAGCGCGACAATCTCATCGCGCGTGCTGTGCGAGTCGCCCGGCAGCCTCGTACGGAACGGGAGGTCCGTGAAGAGGTCGACCGGATGCTCGTCGCCGCCGGCTGGCTCATCCAGGACGCCGGCCGGGAAAACCTGTACGCAGGCGACGGTGTGGCCGTCCGGGAGGCGCACACCGCGCGCGGCCCCGCTGACTATCTCCTCTACGTGGAGCGCAAGCTGGTCGGGGTGGTCGAGGCCAAGCGTGAGGGCACGGCGCTGCGAGCGGTCGAGGGGCAGTCGGCGCGCTACGCCAGTGGCCTGACGGCGTCCCAGCAGATGCAGGCTTGGCGCATCCCGCTCCCGTTCCGCTATGAGACGACCGCGACCGAGACGCACTTCACCAACACTCTCGACCCTAACCCTCGCGCCCGGGAGGTCTTCTCCTTCCACCGGCCCGAGACACTGGCCCGCTGGATGCGCGCGGCCGATGAGGACCCGGCGGCCCCGACGCTCCGCGCCAAGCTGCACCGCGGCCTGCCCGAGTTGCTCACCAAAGGACTCCGGCCGGCACAGGAGCGAGCCGTCCAAGGGCTGGAGCAGTCGCTGCGACGGAACGAGCCACGCTCCCTGATCCAGATGGCGACGGGAGCCGGCAAGACCTACACCGCCGTCACCTCCTCCTACCGCCTGCTCAAGCACGCTGGAGCGTTCCGCGTGCTGTTCCTGGTGGATCGGAACAACCTGGGCAAGCAGGCTCTGACCGAGTTCACCAACTACCTCACGCCCGACGATGGCCGGAAGTTCAGCGAGCTGTTCAACGTGCAGCGGCTGGCGGGCTCTGACATGCTCGGCTCCTCCAAGGTCGTGATCTCCACGGTCCAACGCCTGTACGCGATGCTCAAGGGCAGGGACGTGCCGTCACCGGACGCGGAGTACGAGGAGTACGACTCGTACGACGTAGATGAGGTCGTCGGTGTTGAGTACAACCCGGACGTGCCACCGGAGACGTTCGACCTGATCATCGTGGACGAGTGCCACCGCTCGATCTACGGGCTCTGGCGGGCGGTGCTGGAGTACTTCGACGCGTTCATCGTGGGCCTCACGGCCACGCCCGTCGCCCAGACCTTCGGCTTCTTCCACCAGAACCTGGTCAGCGAGTACACCTACACCGAGGCCGTCGCCGACGGGGTCAACGTCGACTTCAACGTCTACCGGATCCGCACGGAGATCGGCGAGAACGGCGCGACCATCCCGCCGGGCATCGTGGTGCCCAAACTCGACCGCAAGACGCGCGAGCAGCGGTACGAGCAACTTGACGACGAGTACGCGTACACCAGCCGTCAGCTCGCTCGCAAAGTCATCAGCAGGGGCCAGCTCAAGCTGGTGCTGGAGACATTCCGGGACCGGCTGTTCACCGAGATCTTCGCGCGCCAGCCCGGCCAGCCCGAGCGGAGGTACGTGCCCAAGACGCTCATCTTCGCCGTGGACGAGAACCACGCTGAGGAGATCGTCGACACCGTCCGCAAGGTGTTCAACCAGAGCAACGAGTTCTGCCAGAAGATCACCTACACGGTGAAGAACCCCGACAAGCTGATCGCCGCCTTCCGCAACAGCCCCGAGCTGCGCATCGCCGTCACCGTCAACATGATCGCCACCGGGACCGACATCAAGCCTCTCGAATGCGTCTTCTTCCTCAACGAGGTGAAGAGCTGGGCCATGTTCGAGCAGATGAAGGGCCGCGGGGCACGCAGCATCGACCCTGACGAACTGCGCTCGGTCACGCCCGACGTCGCGGCCAAGGACCGGTTCGTCCTGGTGGATGCGGTCGGTGTCACGGACTCCGAGCGGGTGGACGCCTCACCACTGGAGAAGCAGACCGAGAAGCAGATCAGCCTCGCCAAGCTGCTCAAGAAGGCCGGCACGCTCGGCCTTTCCCTGGACGAGGCGTCGACGCTCGCCTCCCGGATCTCCCGCCTGAACAAGCAGATCACGCCCGAGGAGCGCGCCGAGTTGGAGCAACTCGCAGGACGGCCGCTGACCGAGGTAGTGCGGAGCCTGTCACGCTGCAACGACCCCGACGTGATCGAGGAGGCCCGGCGGTCCGGGCCGGGCTGGGAACACCGGCTCATCGAGGAGGCAGCCCGACCGCTGGCCGACCCCGAGTTCCGGCAGCGGCTGCTGGACATCCGGCGGGCGCACGACATCGTGTACGACGAGGTCAACGCCGACTCGCTGCTCGAAGCCGGGGGAGTGGAGCGCAGCAAGATCGCCGAACGCGTCGTCACCTCGTGGGCCGCCTACGTCAAGGAGCACCGGGACGAGTTGACGGCACTGGAAGTCGCCTACCGCACGGGGCAGAGCGGGCGCGAGGTGTACCGGCAGCTCAAGGAGCTTTCCTCACGGCTCGCTCGGCCGCCGTACCAGTGGACGCCTGACCGGCTGTGGGAGGCGTACGAGGTCCTCGGCAAGACGGCCGCCAGGCCGGGGGTACGGTATGGGGCTGCCGACCTCATCCAGCTCATCCGGTACGAACTCGGCCTGGCCGAAGGAGAGCCGAGACCGCACCGCAGCGTCGTCGAAGAGCGCTTCGCCGCCTGGATCGCCCGGCAGGAGCAGGCCGGGGTGCGGTTCACCGGGGAGCAGGTGTGGTGGCTGGAGCGAATTCGCGATGTGGTCGCGACGAGCGCGACCTTCGACCACAATGACCTGGACGAAGTACCGTTCACCGAACGCGGCGGCACCGACGGCTTCCTCCGAGTGTTTGGTGACGACCAAGCGGAAACCATCCTCACCGACCTGAATCGAGACCTCACCGCATGACTGATCTGCCTCCTGGCTGGGCCACCACCACTCTGGGCGAGATCGCCGAAACCATGCTGGGGAAGATGCTCGATCGGAAGAAACACACCGGTGAGCATGCAGTGCCTTATCTTCGTAACATCAACGTTCAATGGGGCCGCATTGACCTTGATGATGTGCTGACGATGGAAATCCCCCCTGAGCAGCAGCCGCTTTATGAGCTCCGCTCGGGAGATCTCTTGATATGCGAGGGGGGTGAAATCGGTCGCTGCGCCGTCTGGCATGGTAGCTCGGAGTATATGGCTTTTCAGAAGGCGCTACATCGCGTGCGTCCCCTTGGTGGTATTGATCCGCGTTACCTCAGATATCTAATTGAGCATATCGGTGTAAGTGGAAAATTGGCCCGTTTCGCTACCGGCAGCACGATCAAGCATCTGCCGCAAGAGCAGTTGCGCAGGATTCCAATACTGCTCCCACCAGTGGCTGAGCAAAAGCGTATCGTTTCTATCCTAGAAAATCATCTTTCGCGATGTGAGGCCGCAGCTTCTCTTCTTCATGGAGTCATGAAACGGATCGATCGACTAAGGGATCGAGTGATGGAAGCCGCTTCGCTGGGTCGGCTGAGCGAATTGAACTCGGAAACCTACGCTACTCCGCCTGCGCCTGCTGGCGTGCTCGATGGGGATCTCCCATGTATCCCGGCTGACTGGCGTTGGGTAAGACTCGGGGATATCGCTGAGGTTGTTGGTGGAGTGACGAGAGACTCCAAGAAGCAGTCCGATCCGGAAATTCCGGAGGTGCCTTACCTTAGAGTCGCCAATGTGCAGAGAGCTCGATTGGATCTTTCTAATATCTCGTACATCCGAGTCTCGGATGTGAAAGCAAAGCAGTTGCTGCTACGACGAGGCGACGTTCTTCTGAATGAAGGGGGAGATCGAGACAAGCTTGGTCGTGGGTGGATTTGGGAAGACCAAATTCCGGGCTGTATCCATCAAAACCATGTCTTCCGTGCTCGCCTACGCGAGGATGTACTCCATCCGAAGCTGCTGGCCTGGCACGCCAATGGTTTTGGGAGGTCTTGGTTTGACCGTAATGGAAAGCAAAGCGTCAATTTGGCGTCTATTAGCCTGTCAAAAATCAAATTGTTTCCGGTGCCTATTCCTCCGCCAGCTCTGCAGGGAGAACTCGTGGCTGAAGCCGAGCGCCACTTGTCCACCCTTGACGACGCTGAGACGGCTGTTCGCAAGGCACTTCTTCAAGCTGGATATCTTCGACGATCACTTTTGTCTGAGGCGTGTTCCGGTGGCTTGACATCCCAGACGGCTGAAGATGAGCCAGCATCTGTGTTGTTGCAGCGGATCAAAGTCGAACGAGCAGCCAGTCAAGGCGGCAGGGCAGGGAAGCTTAAGAGCAGCGCGGGCGAAGAACGGCAAGAAATATCAGACGTGACACTAGATGTAATAAGCAACACCAATTTGACAAATGCGGATAGCACTTTTGTGCAGGAGGCGCTGCTGTGAGCACAACGGAAACGAGGAGGCTTGTTGCTCAGCTGTGGAATTATTGTGATGTTCTTCGAGACGATGGCGTCTCCACAATTGACTATGTGGAACAGTTGACATATCTGCTTTTCTTGAAGATGGCACACGAACGAGCAAGTCGGCGATTCAATGCTGATGACTCGCTTGCAAGCGTCGCTGCCCGTTGGCAAGCGTTGGTCGATGCCGAGGCTGCTAAGTTGGAAGAATTGTACCGGCGTACATTGGAGGATCTAGGACGTGCACCGGGAACGCTGGGAATCATTTTTCGTAAGGCGCAAAACAGGATCCAGGACCCGGCCAAGCTGAAGCGGCTGATCGTCGACCTGATCGATAAGGAGAATTGGTCAAGCCAGGGGGCTGACGTTAAAGGCGACGCCTATGAGGAACTGCTGGCCAAGGGAGCTGAAGACGTCAAGACTGGCGCTGGGCAGTACTTCACACCACGTGCGTTGATCTCCGCAATGGTGGACTGTATTCAGCCAGGGCCGAACGACACGATTGCCGATCCTGCATGTGGCACCGGTGGCTTCCTCCTGGCCGCCCATGAGTACATCGTCGAACGGTACGGCTCCTTGCTGACACCTGAGCAGCGCGATCGCCTCAATTCAGGTGCGATCAGCGGTACTGAACTGGTGGACGGGACAGCCCGGCTTGCGGCGATGAACATGCTGGTCCACGGGATCGGCAAGCCTAACGGGGCCTCGCTGATCGATGTCCGGGACGGACTGGCCGAAGCGCCGGCACGGCACTACAGCGTGGTGCTGGCCAATCCGCCGTTCGGCAAGAAGTCCTCTATCACGGTGATCGGTGAGAACGGCCGAGCAGACCGAGAGGCGATCTCCTACACCCGGAACGACTTCTGGACCACGACCACCAACAAGCAGATCAACTTCGTCCAGCACATCGCCTCGATGCTCGCGATCCCCGGCAGAGCCGCAGTGGTCCTCCCCGACAACGTGCTGTTCGAGGGCGGGGCCGGCGAGACTGTACGGGACCGCCTGCTCAAGCAGTTCGACGTACACACCATGCTGCGGCTGCCGACCGGCATCTTCTACGCCGGCGGGGTCAAGGCCAACGTCCTGTTCTTCGACAAGAAGGAAGCCCGCCCAGGCCGACCGTGGACGGAGACGCTCTGGGTGTACGACTTCCGCATCGGCCAGCACTTCACGCTCAAACAGAACCCCCTCCGCCGTGAGCACCTGGACGACTTCGTCAAGTGCTACCGGCCCGGCGAGCCGCGCTCGACCCGAGTCGAGACTGAGCGATTCCGCCCGTTCAGCTATGACGAGTTGATCGCGCGAGACAAGGTCAACCTCGACATCAGCTGGTTGAAGGACCCAGCCCTGGAGGACGCCGACTCGTTGCTGCCACCCGAGGTGATCGCGCAGGAGATCGTGGAGGACTTGGAGGCGGCCTTGAGTGAGTTCGCGGCCATCGCAGAGGCGCTGCAACAGTCTCGGAGCAAGACTTCCGGATCGTGATTCCTCCCCAAGCAGACGGCTCGCCGATCAGGTCGGCGAGCCGTACGGGAACGCGGTGAACCGGGTAATCAGGCTAGGTCGAACTCGCCGCCCTTGACTCCGGAAACGAATGCTTTCCACTCGCTCGGATTGAAGATCAACGCAGGACCGTGAGGATTCTTGCTGTCGCGTACGGCCACGATGCCGGGAAGATTGTCAGCCACTTCGACGCAGTCGTTCCCGCTTCCGCTCAGGCTGCTCTTACGCCACGCGGCGTTCGATAGGTCAATCATGAGTCAGCTGCTCCTTGACGTCGATGATGAGCTTCTGGGATTCCTCTGGTGACAGGGCTACATCCCATATGCGCCCGAATGCGATTTTATAGCGATCCACCTGCTCCGAGCTCTCCACATATATGTCACCGGCCGTGCCCTCGACATAGGCAACATCCGGGTCCACCGCTTCGGTGAAAGACAGGACTGTGAACGCCCCTTCCAGCCCCGCGTGCGCGCCGACGCTATAGGGGAGGATGCGGACGGTGATGTTGGGCCGGCGAGCAGCGATCAGGATAGCTTCCAGCTGATCTCGCATCATCTCGTGACCGGCGATGGGGCGGTGCAGCACACTCTCGTCGATCACTGCATGCAGCTCCGGCGCGCCTGGACGGCTGAGCAGGGTCCGCCGTGCCATGCGCGCCATCACGCGGCGCTGGATGTCCTCAGGATCATGCGGTTCAGGTCTTCCGGCACTGATCACCACGCGCGCATAGTCCTCGGTCTGCAAGAGCCCCGGAACGAGTTGCACCTGCCACTGGCAAATCCGCGACGCTTCGTCCTCCAAGCCCACATAGGAGCCGGTGAACACGTCGGCGTAAGCCGTCCACCAACCCCGCTTGCGAACCTCCTTCGCCAACTGCATCAGCATGGCGCGAACGTCCGATCTGGTCCCGTACAGATCGCAGACTGCGGCCACATCTGAGAGGCTTGCTTTGGTGCGCCCCGTTTCGATTCGGCTGATCTTGCTGCGATGCCATCCAAGCTGAGCGGCAGCGGTTTCTGGAGTCAGTCCCTTCTCCTCACGCATGGTGCGTAGCTCACGAGCGAGACGACGCAGTCTCACGGTTGGACTGTGACTCGATTGCATGAAGTAACTATGACAGTTCACTGAGTGACGTAGAGCGCAATTGCGCAAAGTCATGCCTCATGTGCACTGTGCATTGACACTTCACTCAGTGTATCTGCATGCTTACGTAACGAAGCAGGGGTGAGAGCTGGACCCTCACGGACGTACACGTGACTGTCCCTGAACGCCCCGCGTCTGCTGTTCCGGCACCGAAAGGCGGTTCCAGCTATGCGACGTACGCGGAAGCAGGACGACGGGACGGAGACAGGCCCGGCGCCGCCGAGCCTGGAGCAGGTGCAGTTCTTCCATCTCGCCCGGTTGGCCTGGGCGTTGAAGGTGCGGGGACTTGCCGTTTCGGTCCAGTTGCCGCGACGGGCGGAGCCGTCTCTCTCGGTGCGGCGGGAGTCCGGGCCGCTGCTCGTACGGGCTTCTCTGCGGGATGAGAGGTGGGTGTTCTCGTGGGGGCGTGGACGCGACCGGTGGGTGGATGCGGGGGACGAGAGTGCGTGCGAGCGGGTCTGGGAGGTGGCGCAGTGAGGGAGCGGGCTCTGGTGGACCTGACGATCCCGGGAAGCGCGGCTTGGGTCTGCTTGGTTCGCCGCTGGGTCGCCGACGCCCTGACGGTGGCGGGGCATCGCGAGGTGGATGGCGCCCGGCTCGTCGCGAGCGAACTGTCGGGGAATGCCGTGCTGCACACCGAGTCGGGGCGGCCGGGCGGACTGGTGAGAGTGAAGGTCTTCGGCGTTACCGAATCGCTGGCCAGGATCGAGGTGATCGATGAGGGGGCGGCCACGGTTCCTCTGCCCCGCCGGTCCGGCGACGAGGAATGCGGCGGTCGCGGGCTCTGGCTGGTGCAACAGACTGCGATCAGATGGGGTGTCCGAACCGTTCCGAAGCGATGGAACCTGGTGTGGGCCGAGGTGTCCACGCTGGAAGCGCTCAACATGGGCGACCTGGAAGGCGTGGAAGAGGTTCCAGCATGACTCCTGACTTCCACGGGCCTCACGCCGACGCCGGTGGGTTCGATGCCGGGTCGGTCGACTGGCGCGATCCTTTGCCGCGCTTCTGTCGAGTCAGGGTTCTACGGCACACCTGCGAGTGCCGGGCACGGATCTACGAGTTCTGCGCTGCGGCCGGGCTCGCCTGGATACGCCGAACCGATCGCTCGCCGACCGCCGTGACCGTCAAGGAAAGTCGCCCGACCTCGTACGGCGAGGCCGAAGCACTGTGGGAGAAACTGCTCTCCGGCCGGTGAGGCCGGTTGGCTGTATTAAAGGGAGAAGCGGCGGACCGCGCGTCATGCTCCAGGGCGGTGAGGCCAACGGCGATCAGGCTGCGCGCCCTCCGCTGGACGAACCGTGACGGGCCCCGCACCCAGCGGGGCCCGCCACGTCAGTCGCACGTCAGGAGGGTCTTGCCGAGGGTCGCGCGGGCGGCGACGGCCGCGTGCGCGTCGGCCGCGCGCTCCAGCGGGAACGTCTGCCCGACGTGCGGTCTGAGCCGCCCCGCAGCGGCCTCGGCCAGTGACCGCCCGGTCAGCTCCCGTACCCGGTCGAGTCCCGGCGGCCCGTCGCCGATCCCGATCAGTCGCACGTCGCGGGCGGCGGCCTCCTCGGCGGTGAAGTCGGCGAACGTGCCACCGGCGGAGCCGTAGGCGAAGAACCGGGCGCCGTCCGCCGCCGCTTCCAGCGCCTGCCGGCCGAGGGCGCCGCCCGCGCCGTCGAACACCGCCCGCACGCCGCCGGTCAGTTCGCGCACCCGTTCGGCCCAGCCTTCCTCGGTGTAGTCCACGGCGTCCTCGGCGCCGGCCTCGCGTGCCAGGTCCAGCTTGGCCCGGCCGCGCGCCGCCCCGATCACCCGCGCTCCCGTCGCCGTCGCGAGCTGGGTGATCACGACGCCCAGGCTGCCGCCCGCGGCCGTGACGAGCACGGCGTCGCCCGGCCCCACGCCGGACGCGTCCACCAACCCCAGGGCGGTCGGGCCGTCGTGCAGCAGCGCCAGCGCCTCGTGCGGGCCGAGCCCGGCCGGGATCTCCACCACGGACCCGGTGCGGGCGACCGCCTTCGTGGCGTACCCGCCGACCGGGGCGAGGATGGGGCTGCCGTCGCTGACGGGTTTCCCGGTACGGGCGACGACCCGCCGCCCGGCCCACCCGGGGTCCACGCCCTCCCCGGTGGCCACGACCGTCCCGGCCACGCCGTCGCCCGGCACGTACGGCGGCTTCACCGGGAAGAATCCCTCACCCCAGCCCGCTCTCAGCTGGGTGTCGAGGAACAGCACGTCCACGGCCGTCACCTCGATCAGGACCTCGCCGGGCCCGGCGACCGGGTCGGGGGCGTCCCGCGCCACCAGCACCTCGGGGCCGCCGAACGCCGTCACTTCGACGATGCGCATGCCACTTCCTCCGCCTCGGTCTGTCGGTTCCGTGACTGACAGCCTGTTACCTCAAGCCAGGTCGAGGTCAAGGCGGTGGGCCGGGCTACGGGTAGCTGACGCCCGGCTTCAGCTTGCCGCCGTAGAGCTGCGGGACGGTGACCAGGTGGTAGCCCTGCTTCTTCAGCTCCCTGATGACGCCCGGCATGGCCTGGACCGTCTGCGGGACCGTGTCGTGCATGAGGATGACGCCATCGCGCTTGGCCAGGCTGAGCACCTTGGCCGCGATCTTCTTCTTGTCCTTGAGCGACCAGTCGAGGGTGGTGCCGGTCCACTTCACCTCGGCGAGGTCGAGCTGGTCGGCCACGCGCAGCACGCGCTCGTCGGTGTGGCCGAACGGGGGCCGGAACATGGTCGCCGTGAGGCCGGTGGCCCGCTTGATGGCTTGCTGGCCCGCCTGGATGTCGTCGAGGATCTCGTCGTCGAGCCGGGGCGTCAGCGAGAAGTGGGAGTAGGTGTGGTTGCCGATCGCGTGGCCCTCGGCGAGGGTGCGCCGCGCCAGCCGGGGGCGCTGGTCCACGTACTTGCCCGTGAGGAAGAACGTGGCCTTGGCCCGATCCTTCTTGAGGATCTTGAGCAGCTTGGCGGTGCTCGTGCCGGGTCCGTCGTCGAAGGTCAGCGCCAGACACTTGACCTTGGTGCAGTCGATCTTCGCCTGGGTGGTGGCGGCGGGGGCGCCGCCCAGCGCCAGCGACGCCACGAGGAAGCCATGAATCAGCACAGGCAACACCTTACGGCCGATCGAGCCAAGGGAAACCGGGACCCCCGAGCGGGTATGGGAAACGTATAAGGCCGCGTGGCGGCGGCGGGCGGCTGCGAAGGTCGGACGGGGCGCGCCAACCGCACGAGGGGACACCATGCACGATCGCGAGGACGGGTACGGTCACGCCCGCGTCATCGGCCGGAAGCGGGTGCCGGGCGCGTGACCGAGGCACTGGAGAGGCGGGTCTGCGAGGGCCCGGGGAACGTCCGGATGGTCGGCGGCGAGATGCTGCTGTGGTCCGACACAGGCGACGTCACCGGCTGGGGGCCCGTCGCGCTGGAGCTCCTCGACCGGCTGTTGCCGGGCACCGCCCGGGTGCTGCTGGTCGGCCCGCACCCGGTGGAGCTGGTGGACCGGGTGGCGGCGCGGGTCGGGGCGGTGGCCGCGGTGCTGCGCTCGTTCCCCGACGCGTGCGCGCTGGGGGAGCGGCATCCGGACGCGGACGTCCACTGCGGCCGGCTGGACCTGCTCGCCCTGGACGGGCCGTACGATCTGGTGCTCGCGCTGGACGGGCTGGCCCGCGCCCACTCGGCCGAGGCCGCGGCCGTGCCGTGGGGTGATTCGCTGGCCGCGCTGGCGGGCCTGGTCGCCCCCGGCGGGCGGCTGGCGCTCGGGGTGCGCAACGACCTCGGGGTCGACCGGCTCATGGACGCGCGCCCGCCGGACCGCGACGGCGGCGACTCCTGGGAGCCGCACGGTTTCGACCCCACGTACCCGGGCGGGCCGGTCAGCCTGGACGCCGCGCTGGAGTTGGCCGGGCTGCGCGTGGAGCGCTGCTACGCGGCCTACCCCGACGGCCGGGCGCCGCGCGCCGTGCTCGCCCGCGAGCTGCTCGCCATGGGGCTGCCGGAGGCGCTGACGTTCCCGTTGAGCGCGCGCGAGGGGGAGCGGATGCTGGCGGCCGACCCGATGCGGCTGACCCGGCTGGTGTTCCGGCACCGGCTGGGCGAGGAGCTGGCTCCGCTCTGGCTCACCGTGGCCGCGCGGGGGGAGCCGGAGCCGGCGGACCTGCCGCTCGGCCTGGTCGAGGAGGGCTCGTCCGTGCGCGAGCTGGTCGGCGACGGCACCGGCCGGCTCGCGACCAGGCGGCTGCCCGGCGGCGGGGAGCGGCCGGTCCCGGTGGGGCGGGTCGTGGAGGAGGCCCTGGTGGAGGCCTGCGCCCGCGAGGTCGTGCGGTCCGTGCGGGTGCTGCTCGCCGCGCTCGCGCGGTGGGTGGAGGACGGCGGCGACGTCACCGCCGCGGCCGACACGCTGGTCTGGGACGGCGACTCCTTCCACCCTCTCGACCTCGGCCCGGTCCTGGCGGAGCCGCCGCCTGCGGCCGTGGTGCTCTGCCGGATGCTGTGGCGGTTCGCGGTGCGGCTGCTGGCCGCCGGGCGCCACCACCCGTGGCCGTGGCCGCTGGAGAGCGATCAGCTCACGCTCACCCTCTGCGACCTGGCCGGCCGGCCGTGCGACCAGGCCGGGCTGGAGCTGGCGCGGGCGTTCGACGCGGAGCTGGACCCGCCGGCCGAGCCGGGCGACCCGGCGCCGACGTACCGCGACCTGCTGCGCGCGAGGGACCGGCTGACCGAGCAGCTCACCGCCGCGCAGGGGAGGATCTCCCGGCTGGAGCGACGGCTCGCCTCCCGTGAGCGCGCGCTGGGGAGGGCGCGTTCACGGCTGCGGCGGCGCCGGCACCACGCCTCCGTCTACCGCAGGACGCTCGGCTACCGGCTGTCGCGCGGGCTCGCCCGCCCACGGCGGGCCGCCCGCAAGGTCATGCGCCTGCTGTACGGCTGAACCCCGGGGCTGCAGATGGTCAAGAACGGGCATGGACATGGCCTAGCAGTGGCAGAGAGTAAAGATTCAAACACGGCGAGTCGTCATGCTGTCTGTCCATGAGGACCTATTCGCTCGATGACGTCTACGAGACACGCAAGCGGAGAGACTCCTGGTGGACGGTGTACTTCGTGGACCCGGTCGCCTGCCGGGTCGCGCTCGTGGTCGCCAACCGCACCCAGATCACGCCCAACAACCTCACGGTGTTCTCGCTGGTCCTCGGCCTGGCGTCGGCCGTGTGCCTGGCGGCGGGCGAGCTGGCGGCCGGTGCGCTGATCTTCTACCTGAGCTTCATGATCGACTGTGTCGACGGCAAGATCGCCAGGCTGAAGGGCACGGGGACGCCTTTCGGGCTCTGGCTCGACTACGTCGGTGACCGGGTGCGGGTGGTGCTGTGCGCAACCGGTCTCGCCTACGGGCAGTACGAGCGCACCGGAGAGGTCGCCTACATCCTGCTGGGCGCCGCGGTGGCCGTGCTCGACCTGTTCAGGTACGTGAACGCGCCGCAGATGAAGCGGGTCCACGCCGCCATCAGGGGGGAGCGGAACACCGAGGAGGCCACGCCGGACCTGGTGCCGGCGCCGCGTGAGGAGGACGCCGCGCCGCCCGAGCCTTCGGGCTTCCTGCAGCGGCTCAACGCCTTCCTGGCCCGCCACCGGGTGCGATCGCATCTCATCAGCGGGATCGAGTTCCACGCGGCCGTGTTCGTGATCGCGCCCCTGATCGGGACGGTGGCGCTGATCCCGGTGGCGGCGGCGGCCAGCTTCCTGCTCCTCGCCAATGAGGTCTTCCTTGTCTACCGGATGTGGCTCTTCGCGCGCAGGCACGGAGTGGCCCAGGAAAGCCGAGAGCACGTTCTCGTCTAAGTTTCGGGGGTTAGTACGAAATGTCCGACCGGCCGGTGTTCGTCATCGGGTGCCCGCGTTCCGGCACCACGATGCTCCAGCTCATGCTCAGTTCCCACCCGCGGCTGGCGGTGGCGCCTGAGACGAGGTTCGTCCTTCCCGCCTACTACCGCCGCCGCGTGTTCGGGGACCTGCGCGCGGCCTCCCGCCGCCGCTCCCTGGCCGAGTGGATCGCCGGCGACCGCAGCACCAAGTTCCGCGAGCTGAAGATCGAGAAGGCGGACTTCGTCCGCCAGGCCGTGGAAGGGCCCGGCTCGCTCGGCTCGGTGATCGGCACCGCCTTCCGCATGTACGCCGACCGCTTCGACAAGCCCCGCTGGGGCGACAAGCGGCCCAGCTACATCAAGCACACCGATCTGCTGCTCAGGCTCTTCCCTGACGCCCAGTTCATCCACCTGATCAGGGACGGGCGCGACTGCGTGGCGTCGCTGAAGGAGATGCCCTGGTACACGTCCGACTCCTTCCACGCGGTGGCCACCTGGGCCGAGGCCATGGACGCGGGGGAGCGGCTACGCCGCACACTGCCCGAGGACACCTACTTCGAGCTGCGGTACGAGGACCTCACCGACGACCCGGAGACCGAGCTGAAGAAGCTCTGCGTGTTCCTGGAGGAGGACTTCTCGCCCGCCATGGTGTCGCCGCGCGAGGCCGCCAGCGTGACCGTGCCGGCGCACAAGGTCTGGCACAGCAACACCCACGGCGAGGTCACCCGCAGCCGGGTGGGCAGCTGGGCGAACCGGCTGGACTCGTGGGAGATCTCGCTCTGCGAGCAGATCTTCGGCGACCGCCTGGAGGCCAACGGCTACGAGCTGTCCGGCGCGCCGCGCGCGGCCAAGGAGCACGTGACGGCCTGCCAGAAGACGATGGCCAGGCGCCGGACCAGCCGGCTGCGCAAGGGCTTTCGCGACCGTCTCAACCGGATGCGGGAGCCGAGCCCCGTCGCGGCCCTGCTGACCAGCGGCCAGCGGGTGCTGGCGGGGGTCCCGCAGCAGCGCAACGAGTCGCCCGAGCCGGCCGAGCACGGCTGAGCCCGGGTGTGGCGCGGGCGGCGCCGGCCACGGGGGCCCAGCGCTGCCCGCGCGCGAACCCCGGCGCGCGAACCCGCGAACACCGGGCCGCGAACCCGGGGCCGCGAACCCGCGAACACCGGCGTTCGGCGGGCCCGAGCCCGCGGGGCTCAGCGTTCGAGGTGCGCGAACAGGGCCTCCCAGCGGTCCAGCACGCGGTCCAGGCGGAAGGCCTCGGCCCGCTCGCGCGCGGCGGCGCCCAGCCGCCGCCGGTCGCGCTCCGACCCGACGAGCCACCCCAGCCGCTCCGCCAGCGCGTCCACGTCGCCGGGCGGGACGAGCACCGGCCGGGCCGAGCGCACCCCGCCCGACACGTCGAACGCCACCGCCGGCACCCCGTGCGCGGCGGCCTCCAGCAGCACGACCGGCAGCCCTTCGTGCTCGCTGCTCAGCGCGACGAGCGAGGCGGCCCGGTACTCGGCCGGCAGGTCGCGGGCGGGCACCCGCCCCCGGAACACCACCCGGTCGGCCACCCCCTCGCGCGCCGCGTGCGCCCGCAGCCGGTCCAGCTCCGCGCCGTCGCCGATCAGGTGCAGCTCCCATGGCCGCGGGGCACCCGACCGGGCGAAGGCGCTGATCAGCCGGTCGAACCGCTTGACCCCCTCCAGCCGCCCCACCGCCAGCACGCGCGGCGCGGACAGCTCCGACACCCGGTCCGGCCAGCTCGCCAGCGGGTTCGGCAGCGCCCAGGCGTGAGGCAGCAGCGCCTGCTCGGAGAAGTGCCACGCGTCGTCCTCGCTGAGGAACACCGCCTGGTCCAGCGCCGGGTAGTGCTTCCTGATCGAGCCCAGGTGCCAGCAGCCGCTCGCGTGCTCGTACGAGCCGTGATACTGGCCGATGGCCCGCAGGTGCCCCGGCACCAGCTCGGTCAGCCTGGAGACCACGGCCGGTGAGGTGAGCACCGCGTAGCCGGGGGACATCCCGCCCAGCAGGTCCCGCACCCTGCGCCGGGACCGGCGGCGGGCGAGCGCGCTCTCGGGGCCCACCGGGGCGCGGCTGATCAGGTGGCTGCGGTAGCGCGGGCGTTCGACGTAGCGGAAGGGCGCCTCGGCCCGGTGCAGGCCGATCACGTGCGCCTCGTGGCCGCGCCGGGCCAGGCCCTGCGCGAGGGTGTGGGTGACCTGCTGGACGCCGCCGAGCGTGTCGGAGTCCAGGCAGGCGAACACGACGTTCACGACCCGCCTCCGAAGAAGGCCGTGACGGTGCGGGCGGCGGCGTCGCCGCGCTCGTCGGCGCACCACAGCTCGCGGAAGGCCGCGTACCGCGCGGCGTGCGCGGTGTGCTGGGCGGGCAGGTCGCGCAGGCGTTCGACGAGCTCCTCCGTGGTGGTCACGCACGGTCCCGGCGCGATGGACAGCAGGTCGTGGTAGACGCCCCGCTCGGTGAGCCGGTACTCGTCCCAGTCGTCGACGAGGAACAGCATCGGCTTGCCGGTGATCGCGTAGTCGCACATCACGGACGAGTAGTCCGTCAGCAGCGCGTCCGAGACCAGCATCAGGTCGTTGATCTCCGGGTACGTGCCGGCCGTCCGCACGAAGTGCCGCAGGTGCTCGGGCGGCCGGTAGCGCTCCACCGGGTGGGTGCGCAGGATCACCACCCACTCGCCGGCCAGTTCCTCGGCCATCAGCTCCAGGTCCGCCCGGACCGAGCGGCCGCTGTTCTTGGCCCGGTCGCGGTACGTGGGCGCGTACAGCAGCGCCTTCTTGCCCGCGGGCAGCTCCAGCAGCCTGCGCGGGTCACCCGCGAGCTCGCCCTTGACCAGCGCGTCGCAGCGCGGCGTGCCGTGCCGGTAGACGGGGCCGGTGTAGCCGTTGGACGGGACGAAGCGCCGGGAGAACTCGGCGCTGGGCGAGATCAGCGCGTCCCAGCGGGCGACCGCGGCACGCCACCGGGCGCGCGGCCCGTCGAAGTCGCCCCGCAGGTCGGGGGCGTCGAAGCCGACGGACTTGATGCCCTGGCCGTGCCAGGTCTGCAGGTAGCGGGTGCCGCGCGGCTTGGGGTAGTCCAGCGGGAAGCCGTGGCTGTCCACCCAGTAGCCGGCCCTGGCCAGCGTCCAGACGTACTTCCAGCCGCCGCGCCGCACCCGGCGCGCCCCGGGCGGTGCCTGCCCGCCCCCGGCCACCGACCAGACCGCCTCGACGGGCAGGCCGCGACGGCGCAGCTCCTCGTACACGGCCCGGGGGCTGCCGGTGCAGCCCTTGCCCACGTCGGACTCGAACAGGGCCAGGTCCGCCCGCGGCCGCACCACCTTGATCAGCAGTTTGTAGGCGCGCAGTTTCGCCGACGGCGTGCCCAGTCTCCCGATGAGCACCCGCCTGACCCGCCCGAGCAGCGCGCGCCACAGGACCCGGCGCCGCCGCATCCGCAGGTAGGCGGTGTGGCCTTCGGGGCCCAGCGTGCCGCCGGGCAGCTCGATCGGCGTCGTCGCCGGGTCCACGATGAGCCGGTCGGTGGTGGTGAGCCCGTCGGAGATCCGGGTGAAGCCGATCCGCGGCTCGCCGGAGCCCGCCGGGGTGAAGACCACGTCGGTGACGTAGCCGCCGTCGCCGGACGGGCGCGGCCGGATCGGGACGCGCCGCCCGCCGAGGTCCAGGAACGCCTTCCACTCCACCGGCAGCACGCCGAACGGGTCGAAGGTGCGCACGGTCATCCGCACCCGGCCGCCCTCCCCGGACAGCTCGGTGACCTCGTGCCGCAGCCGCGACGCCGTGAACGGCAGCTCGGCCAGGCGCAGCCGGGTGATGTCCAGGCCGGGCGAGACCGTGGTGCCCCAGTAGGTGCGCCCGCCGAGCTGCACGGCGGCGCGCGGCGCGGCCCGCGGCCCGGTCAGGCAGCCGGCCGCGACGCGCAGGTCCTCGACGCGGTCGTCCATGATGAGCCGGCAGCACACCTTGACCAGCGGGTCCACCCGCTCGTACACCTCGGCGGGGATCCCCTCCAGGTACGGGCGGACGACGGCGGCGAACTCCTTGGCCCACACCAGGTCCCTGCCGGGCAGCGGGTTGAGGTAGACGCACAGGTCCTGGCGCAGGAAGCGGTACTGGCGCGCCGGCACCAGGTCGGCGAACCCGTTGCGGCGCAGCGCGTCGTCGCTCAGCCGGGCCGCGGCCACCCGGTGACGGACGTTGTCCATGTCCTTGATCGACAGGGAGATGGAGGAGTCGCCGCGGGTCCGGTGCCAGTGGTAGACGGCCCACGGCACGACCGCGAACCGCCGCGCCCGCGTGTACAGCTCGGCGGCGAAGACGTGGTCCTCGTAGTGGATGTCCTCGGGGAAGCGCACCCCGCTCTCCCGCAGGAAGCGCACGTCGTACAGCTTGTTGGTGCTGAAGGAGTCCAGGAACAGCTCCGGCTCGGCCCGGATGCCCTCGACCACGCGCCGGCGTCGGAACAGCTCCGGATAGTACGGGCGCAGCCGCCCGTTCCACTCGTACAGCCGGGAGATCTGGCCGGACACGAAGTCGGCCCCGGTCCGCTCGATCTCGGCCAGCAGGCTCTTGCAGGCGTGCCGGGGCAGCTCGTCATCGCTGTCGAGGAACATCAGGTACGGGGACGCGGCGGCGTCCAGCCCGGTGTTCCTGGGAGCGCCGCAGCCGCCGCTGTTGTGTTCGGCGCGCAGGTAGCGCACCCGCGGGTCGGACGCCGCCAGCTCGGCCGCGACCCGGGGGGTGTCGTCCGTGCTGGCGTCGTCGGAGATGACCACCTCAAGGTCGCGCAGCGTCTGGCCCAGCACCGAATGGACCGCCCTGGGCAGGCGGCTGGCGTCGTTGTAGGTGATCACGACAACCGTGCAGTCCGGCATGCCAACCCCCGAGTGTCATGACGTGGGAGTAGGCGTTCCCCGGCACTTCACGCGGTACGTCCGGATTGCTAGGTTTTTGCTCCAAAAATCACCGAAAAAGGCGGCGAATCACCCAGAGGATGACCACCAGCGCCGCGACCCCGCCCAGAATCGGCGCCAGCCGCTTCAGCAACGGGGCGCCCGCGATGTCGAGCAGGTCGAGCGCCTCCTCGTCGGCCGTGCGGGAGGTGCGCAGGGTGCCCGCCGGCCGGACGTCCTCCTCGGGAGCCGGCACGGCGACCAGGTGACGCTCCGACGGCTCCTCGCCGGCGGCCTCGTCCTGCCGCGTCTCCTGCGCGGTCTCCTGGGCGGTCTCCTGCGCGGTCTCCTGGGCCGGCTCCTGGGCGGGCTCGGCGAGCAGCGCGGCGAGGTTCGCCGCGAACCGGTCGATGAGCTTTCCGCCGACCTCGGCCATCACGCCGCGGCCGAACTGCGCGGGCCGTCCCGTCACGTTGAACGAGGTCTCGACGGCCACCGACGTCGTCTCGTCGGCGGCCGGGGTCAGCCGCGCCTTGACCGTGGCGGCGGCGGTGCCGGAGCCCCGCGCCTCCTTGCCCGACGCCTGGATGGTGAGCGTGTGCGCGTCCTTGTCGACGTCCTCGAACGCGGCCGAGCCTCGGTAGGTGACGGTGATGGGACCGACCTTGACCTTCATCCTGCCCGTGAACCGCTGATCCTCGACGGTGTCGAGAGCCGCGCCCGGCAGGCAGGGGGCCACTCGCTCGACATCCAGCAGGACCGCCCAGGCCTGCTCGATGGGGACCGGGACCGTGAACTCGTGCTCGAACCGCATCGCCATCGATTCGCTCCTTCCCGCTGCTGCGAAGACTACGTGCCGCGGGGGG
>NZ_JAPNNL010000080.1 GCF_027620315.1 Nonomuraea corallina
CGCCATGTCCTCGGCGGAGGCGTGGCGGCCCTCCGGCGTCTTCTCCAGCGCCCTGGCCACCAGCTCGCGCGCCCCGGGCGGCACCTCGGGCGGCAGCGCCGGGACAGGCGCGTGCAGATGCTTGTAGATGATCTGGACCGGAGTCTCGCCCTGGAAGGGCAGGTGGCCGGTCAGGCACTCGTAGGCCACCACGCCCAGCGCGTAGAGGTCGACCGCCGGCGTGACCTCGCTGGAGGTGGCCATCTCGGGCGCGCAGTAGCCGGCCGAGCAGAGCATCGACCCGGTGGCGGTCAGCTGGCCGGCCGACGCCGAATGGGCGATGCCGAAGTCGGTCAGCGCCACCGACCCGTCGGGCCGTACGACGAGGTTGGCGGGTTTGACGTCGCGGTGCACGATGCCCTGCGCGTGGGCCGCGGCCAGCGCGTCGGCCACCTCGGCGACCAGCCGCATGGTGGCCTCGGGCCCGAGCGTGGCCCGGCGCAGCCGCTTGTCGAGCGACTCGCCGTCGACGAACTCCATCACCAGGAACGTCACGCGCCGGCCGCCGACGTCGCAGGCGCCGAAGTCGTACACGTCGACCACGCCCGGGTGGCGGAGCGTGGCCATGGCCCTGGCTTCGTTCTGGAACCGCTTGACGAAGGCGGCGTCCTCGCTCAGGGCCGGGATGAGCACCTTGACGGCCACCGTCCGGCCGAGCACCGTGTCGGTGGCGCGCCACACCTCGCCCATGCCGCCACCGCCGACGCGGTCGGTCAGCAGGTAGCGATCGTTCAGCGTGGTCCCGGAACCCAGCACGCCATCCAAGCTAACACCGGCTCGGAGGTGCGGCGTTCGAAACGACGGCGTCGTCACCGCATCGTTTCCCGAGGCAGGAGCCGTAGGGACGGGGCGGCGGACGCCCCCTCCCGGCGGAGGAAGGGGGTCCGTCGCGGCGGCCCGGCTACGCCGTGTCGCGGGCGCGGTTGCGCAGGGCGCGGCTCACGCCGTCGGCGCCTTCCAGGATGAGCCGGCGCAGCGCCTGCGGCGGCTGCTCCGCCTCCAGGTAGGCGTGCGCGGCCCGGACCGTCTCCTCCTCGATCAGCAGCGCGGGGAAGCACCCGACCGCGAACGTGGACGCCTGGTCGAACGTCCACTCCCGGTAGATCCGCCCCACCTCGGCGAAGTACTTCTCCCGGTAGGGCGCCAGGAGCTCGGGGTGGTTCGGGTCCTGGAACCCGTTGATCGTGGTGCGCGCGATGTGGTTGGGCAGCTCGCCGCCCGTGATGCGCTCCCAGGCCGCGGCCTTGGCCTCCGGCGTCGGGACGGTGGCCCGGCACAGCGCCGCGGAGCGCTCGCCGGTGGCCGTCGGGTCGCGGCGCAGCTCGGCCGCGATGTGGTCCTCGCCCAGCTCGCCGCCGCTGACCAGCGCGGCGATGAGGGTCCAGCGCAGGTCGGCGTCGACGGTCAGCCCTTCGGGCCCGCCGGTCCCGTCGAGGATGGCGCGCAGCAGGGCCAGGTCCTCGGGGGAGGTCGCGACGGGCGCGAACGCCTGGAGGAAGGCGAGCTGGTGGTCGGAGCCCGGCTCGGCCGCGGCCAGCAGCGCGCGCAGCTCGCCGGCCAGCAGCGCCAGCCCTTCGGGGCGCCACGCCGGGTCGGCGTACTGCTGGGCGGCCAGCCGCGCCTGGCGCAGCACGCTCTGCAGGACGGTCAGGTCGGTGACCGTGCCCACGCCGGAGGTCACCAGCTTGACGTAGTCGCGGGTGGGCATCTCGCCGTCACGGGTCATGTCCCAGGCCGCCGACCAGCACAGCGCCCGCGGCAGCGACTCGGTGAACGCGGCGATGCCGCCGTCGACGAGCGTGCGCAGCGATCGCTCGTCCAGCCGGATCTTCGCGTACGTGAGATCGTCGTCGTTGATCAGCACCAGGTCGGGCTGCTCCTCGCCGACCAGTTCGGCCACGGCGGTGCGGGCGCCCACCACGTCCAGTTCGACCCGCTTGGTGCGGGTGAGCTTGCCGCCGGCCATCGAGTAGAGGCCGATGGCCACCCGGTGGGAGCGCAGCGTGGGGTAGTCGGCCGGCGCCTCCTGGAGCACCTCGAACCGGGTGAACCTGCCGTCGGCCACCTCGAAGTCCGGTCGCAGCGTGTTGACCCAGGCGGTCTCCAGCCACTCCTTCGACCACGCCGACAGGTCACGGCCGGAGGTCCGCTCCAGCGCGGTGAGCAGGTCCTTCAGCTCGGTGTTCCCCCAGGCGTGCTCGTCGAAGTAGTCGCGCACGCCGGCCAGGAAGTTGTCCAGCCCGACGTAGGCCACGAGCTGCTTGAGCACCGAGGCGCCCTTGGCGTAGGTGATGCCGTCGAAGTTGACCTCGACGGCCTGCATGTCCGGGATGTCGGCGGCGATCGGGTGGGTGGACGGGAGCTGGTCCTGCCGGTAGGCCCAGGCCTTCTCGACGTTGGCGAACGTGGTCCACGCGCCCTTGCCCCACCGGGTGGCCTCGGCCTGGGCGAGCACGGACATGTAGGTGGCGAACGACTCGTTCAGCCACAGGTCGTCCCACCAGCGCATGGTGACCAGGTCGCCGAACCACATGTGGGCCATCTCGTGCAGGATGGTCTCGGCCCGCCGCTCCACCACCGCGTCGGTGACCCGCGACCGGAAGACGTAGTCCTCCAGGAACGTCACGCAGCCGGCGTTCTCCATCGCGCCCGCGTTGAACTCCGGCACGAACAGCTGGTCGTACTTGCCGAACGGGTAGCGGACCCCGAACACCCGGTGGAAGAAGTCGAACCCCTGGCGGGTGACCTCCAGGATGTTGTCGGCGTCGAGGTGCTCGGCCAGCGAGGCCCGGCAGTAGAGGCCCAGCGGGATGCCGTCGTGCTCGGACGTCACCTTGTGGTACGGCCCGGCCACCAGGGCGGTGATGTAGGTGGACATCACCGGCGTGGGGGGGAACGTCCAGCGCCTGGCGGCGCCCTCCTCGGTCACGGCGGAGGCCGCCGCGTTGGAGATCACCTCCCAGTCGGCGGGCGCGAGCACGGTCAGCTCGAAGGCGGCCTTGAGGTCCGGCTGGTCGAAGCAGGCGTACATCCGGTGGGCGTCGGCCGTCTCGAACTGGCTGTGCAGGTAGACCCGCTGGTCGACGGGGTCGACGAAGCGGTGCAGTCCCTCGCCGGTGCGCATGTAGACGCAGTCGGCGTGGACGAGCAGCTCGTTGGACCCGGCGAGCGCGGGCAGGGGGAAGCGGCCCTGTTCGGCGTCGTAGGCGGACACGTCGAGGTCCCCGCCGTTGAGCGTCACCTTGCGCACGGTCGCGCCGTGCAGGTCGACGAACGTGTCGGCGCCCGGCCTCGTGCAGGTGAAGCGCACCGTGGTCACGCTCTCGAAACGCTCGTCGCCCGTCGTCAGGTCGAGCGCCACCGCGTAAGATTCGACCTTCAACAGGCGGGCCCGCTCGCGTGCCTCGTCCCGGGTCAGGTTGCCTGCCAAGTTGGGCTCCTTTTCAACCACATCGTCGGGGTTCGCCGGATCCTGGAATAGGATTCGAACCTCCCCAGGTTATGGCCCACATGAGCGAGAAGACTCCTGTGGATCTGTGGTTCGATCCTTTCTGCCCGTTCGCCTGGGTGACGTCACGATGGCTTCTCGAAGTGGAGAAGGTACGCCCCATCGAGCCGCGCTGGCACATCATGAGCCTCAACGTACTCAACGAGGGCAAAGAAGTCCCTGAGGTCTACCGCGAGCAGATCGCCCGCGCCATCGGCCCGGTCCGGGTGGTGGCCGCGGCGGCCGCCAAGTACGGCGCGGACGTCGTCGGCCCTCTGTACACCGAGCTCGGCACCCGCTTCCACAACCAGCGCGCCCTCCACCGCCTCGGCGACCTGCGCGAGACGGTGAGCGAGGCGCTCGCCGCCGCCGGGCTCGACCCCGCGCTGGTCGACGCCATGGACTCCACCGAGTACGACGAGGCCGTGCGCCGCTCGCACGACACGGGCATCAACCTGGTCGGGCAGGAGGTCGGCACGCCGGTCATCCGCGTCGGCGAGAACGCGTTCTTCGGCCCCGTCATCTCCTCCGTGCCGCGCGGCGAGGACGCGGGCCGGCTGTGGGACGGCGTCCTGCTGGTCACCGGCTTCGACGACTTCTTCGAGCTCAAGCGCACCCGTACGCGCGACCCCCGGTTCGACTGACCCGGCACCCCCGCCGGTGGGGGTCAGGTCACGCTGAGGCGGCCCGCCATCTCGCCATGTGACGCCGGGCGGGCCAGGATGGGGACATGCGTGAGCTATACATCGGCGGTGCGTGGGCCGCCTCAGCCTCCGAAGAGGCCATCGACGTCGTCAACCCGGCCACCGAGGAGATCATCGACCGGGTGCCCGCGGGCGTCCCGGCCGACGTCGACGCCGCGGTGACGGCCGCGCGGGGCGCCTTCCCCGGCTGGTCGGCCCTGCCGCCCGCCGAGCGGGGCAAGCTGCTGGCCGCGGCGGCGGAGCTGCTGAAGGAGCGGGCCGACGAGGTGGCCAGGACGATCGCCACCGACATGGGCTCGCCGCTCGGGTTCGCGCTGAAGGTGCAGACGCTCATGCCCGCCGGGGTGCTGGCCTCCTACGCCCGGCTGGCCGAGAGCCACCCGCGCGAGACCCGCGTGGGCAACTCGCTGGTGGTCAAGGAGCCGGTCGGGGTGGTGGCCGCGATCACCCCGTGGAACTATCCGCTGCACCAGATCGTGGCCAAGGTCGCCCCGGCGCTCGCCGCCGGCTGCACGGTCGTGCTCAAGCCCAGCGAGGTGGCGCCGCTGGCCGCGTACGCGCTGGCCGGCATCTTCCACGAGGTGGGCCTGCCCGCCGGCGTGTTCAACCTGGTCAGCGGGCGTGGCCCGGTCGTCGGCGAGGCCATGGCCGCCCACCCCGAGGTCGACATGGTCTCCTTCACCGGCTCCACCGTCGCCGGGCGGCGGGTGGCCGCGCTGGCCTCCGACGGCGTCAAGCGGGTGGCGCTGGAGCTCGGCGGCAAGTCCGCGAACGTCATCCTGCCCGACGCCGACCTCGGCGCGGCCGTCAAGGTGGGCGTCGCCAACTGCTTCATCAACGCCGGGCAGACCTGCTCGGCGCTGACCCGCATGATCGTCCACCGGGACCTGTACGACGAGGCCGTCCGCCTGGCCGTCGCGGCGACCGCCAAGTACACCGTCGGCGACCCGTTCGACGAGACCACCCGGGTCGGCCCGCTGGTGTCGGCGGCGCAGCGCGACCGGGTGATCCGCTACATCAACCGCGGTCAGGAGGAGGGCGCCCGGCTGGTGGCGGGCGGCGCCGACCGGCCGCTGCCGCGCGGCTTCTACGTCGAGCCGACCGTCTTCGCCGGGGTCGAGCCCGGCATGGTGATCGAGCAGGAGGAGATCTTCGGCCCGGTGCTGTCGGTCATCCCCTACACCACCGAGGACGAGGCCGTCGAGATCGCCAACGGCACCCCGTACGGGCTGGCCGGGGCGGTGTGGGCGGCCACCGAGGAGCGCGCCGTCGCGGTGGCGCGCAGGCTGCGCACCGGGCAGGTCGCCGTCAACGGCGGCGCCTTCAACCCGATGGCGCCCTTCGGCGGCTACAAGCGCTCCGGCGTCGGCCGCGAGCTGGGGGAGCACGGGCTGGAGGAGTTCTTCGAGATCAAGGCGCTGCAGCTCTAGCCGCTACAGCATCATCCCGCCGGTGGCCCGGATGCTCTGCCCGGTGATCCATCGCCCGTCCGGGCCGGCCAGGAACGCCACCACGGCCGCCACGTCGCCGGGCGTGCCCAGCCGTCGCAGCGCGGTGAACTCCGGTGCCCGCTCCAGCGCCTCCGGCGGGTTGGCGGCGCGCAGCATGTCGGTGTCGGTCGCGCCCGGCAGCACGTTGTTGGCCGTGATGCCGCGCCCGCCCAGCTCCCGCGCCGCCACCTTGGCGAACTGCTCCACGGCGGCCTTGGTGGCGGCGTAGAGCGCGATGGCGGGCGCGGGGACCTCGGTGTTGAGCGTCGAGACGTTGATGATCCGGCCGCCGTCGCGCATCACCCTGCCCGCCCACTGGACGGTCAGGAAGACGGCCCGGGTGTTGACCGCGAACATCCGCTCGTACAGCTCCGGCGTCACGTCGGCGATCAGCGCCGGCCCGGTCTCGGCGGCCGCCGCGTCCTGCCGGTAGCTGAAGACCACCTCGGCCCCGTCGGCCGTCAGCCGCTCCACCACGGCTCTGCCGATGCCGCGCGAGCCCCCGGTCACCAGCGCGCCCTTCCCGGAAAGCACAGTCATGCGCCCACCCTAGGTTCGGAGCATGATCTCGCGCGCGTCGTTCTTCGGCAGCCGGTCCACGAACAGCCGGCCGTCGAGATGGTCGGTCTCGTGCTGGAAGCAGCGGGCCAGCGAGCCGCGCGCGCTGATCCGTACGGGCCGCTCCAGCCGGTCGACCCCCGCGACCGTCACCCCGGCGGCGCGGGCCACCGGCGCGTAGGCCGGCAGCTTCGTCCGCCGGTCGGGCACCGACAGGCAGCCCTCCTCCTCGACGACCTCCGCCGGGTCGTCCACGGTCAGCACCGGGTTGATCACGTGGCCCTTGCGCCCGCTGATGTCGTAGACGAACAGCCGGCGCCCGACGCCGATCTGCGGGCCCGCCAGGCCCACCCCGTCGGCCGCGTACATCGCCTCGAACATCTCGTCGATCAACCGGCGCAGCTCGCGGTCGAAGCTCCCGACGGGCTCGGCGGGCGTGCGCAGGACCGGATCGCCGAGCACGCGGATCTCGCGCATGGGGGATCCCCTCTCAGTAAGGACCAGTGGCCAATAGTGTTCCTTACTCTAGCGATCGGGGCCGCGGTCGGAGCCGCCTCGGCCCCGCTGTGGAAGACTGGTCACGTGCGTGTCTACATCGGTGCCGACCATGCCGGCTATGAGCTGAAGAACCACCTGGTGTCATGGCTGAAGGGCCAGGGTCACGAGGTGAACGACTGCGGTCCCTTCGTGTACGACGCGGAGGACGACTATCCCGTCTTCTGCCTGCGCGCCGCCGAGGGCGTGGCGGGCGACCCCGGGAGCCTCGGCGTGGTCATCGGCGGCTCGGGCAACGGCGAGCAGATGGCCGCCAACAAGGTGCGCGGCATCCGCGCCGCGCTGGCCTGGAGCGAGGAGACCGCCTCGCTCGCCCGCGAGCACAACAACGCCAACGTCGTCTCGATCGGCGCGCGCATGCACTCCACGGAGGACGCGACACGGTTCGTCGAGGTCTTCCTCACCACCGCGTTCTCCGGCAGCGAGCGCCACAGCCGCCGCATCGCCCAGGTCGAGGCCTACGAGACCATCGGGCAGCTGCCCTCGCTCCCCGGCTGAGGGCTAGGACCGTTTCCTGCCCTCGCGCCTGGGCATCTCGTCGCGCAGGGGCCGCCGGTCGGCGGCCTCCTGCTGCTCCTTCGACGGGCGCGACACCTCACGCGCGCGCATCGCCGTGATCGCGGTGATCTGCAAGCTCTGCAGGGCCATGCCCATGACTGTACGTCAGAAGATGAGGCCCGACCACGGCTTCGGCTGCCAGCCCATCGCGGTGGCCAGCGCCCGCACCGCGCCCGGCGTGCGCTCGCCCACCAGCCCGGCCGCGTGCATGGTGGCCAGCGCCCCCTCGCCCAGGTAGGCCGAGCCCAGCGCGGCCACGTCCAGCGTGACGTCCGGGCTCTCGTCCACCTGCTTGCACTCCGCCCCGGCGGTGTCGGCGCGCAGCCGCCAGCGGCCAGCGTTCCACGGGCACGTCGCGTCGGCGACCTCCAGCACCAGGTCCACCGGCGCCGCGTAGGCCCGTCCCTCCAGCGCCCTGTCGACCTGTACGAGACGTACCCACAGCTCGTCCGACCAGGTGGCGTGGAGCTGGCGCTGATCGGCGATCAGCGCGAACAGCGGATCGTCCACGGGCCTGCCGTAGGCCAGCACCTTCGTCACCAGGTCGCGGTCGAGAACCCCGCGCCACAGCAGCGCGTACGCGGCCGGGTCGGCGGCGAACAGCTCCTGCAGCCGCAGCTCGCAGTCGGGCATCCCGCTGTCGTCCCAGCCGCTCTTGACCCGGAACAGCGCGTAGCCGCGCACCCCGTCGCCGTCCTCGGCCAGCAGCGACCGCAGCGGCCCGAGGCCGCTCTGGTCGAACTCCTCATCGCCCAGGACCGAGTCCCAGAACGCCGGCGAGCGGTCGTACAGGCCGGGCCGCGAGTCCGCGACGGAGGCGAACAGGCGCTCGTACTCCGCCCGCGCCTCGGCGGGCCTGACCACGCGCAGCCGCAGCGACGGGTCGGCCGGGGCCCCCCGGACGAACGCCCCGCCGTGCCGGGGGATCTTGAACGACATCAGCCCCGCGGCGCGGCCGTACCCGTACCGGCCGTAGATCGGCGCCTCCGACGCGTACAGGGCCGCCACCGCCTCGCCGCGCTCACGCACGTCGGCGAGCTGCCTGCGCATCAGCGCCGACAGGATGCCGCGGCGGCGGTGCGAGGGAAGCACGGCCACGGCGGTCACGCCCGCGACGGGAAGCCGCGCGCCGGGGACGGTCATGGTGAAGCTGTACACCGACGTCGAGGCCACCATGGTGTCACCGTCGAAGGCGGCGAGCGTGCGGTCGAACTCGGTCTGCGCCTTCCACCGCTCCGCCTGGCGCGGGTGCGGTGACCAATTGAAAGCCTCGGCGAGCACGTCGCTGAACGCGGGCCACTCGCTCTCGTCGATCGGACGGATGGGGTGCGTCATCCGTCCACGGTACGAGCCGGACCTGTGAGGCGGCCACCGATTAACCAGGGATGATGATCAAGGTCTTGGTCAAGTCGGCTGCCCAAACCAGAGCCGGACCGATACAGTCGAGCGCATCATGAGTACCCGACCGGCGCCGCTGATCCCGCCACGGGTCCGTGCGGTCCTCGTGCGGGTGCCGCTCCTGGTGCGGCTCGTCCGGTTCGTCCGGCGGGGACCGCTGGCCAGGGACCGCAACCTCCTGATCACCCTGACGGTGGTGACGGTCGTCGTCGGGCTGCTCGCCGCCCAGGTGTCCACCGAATGGTTCTCGCCCTCCCTGCTCATCCTGGTCACCCTGGTCGGCGGCCTCCAGCTCCGGCTGCGCAGCCTGGTCGTGCTGCTGGTCGCGGTGTCGGTCTCGCTCGGCTACCTCGCCGTCGCGCTCGGCCCCGGCAGCGTCGGCGTCGGCCTCGCCGTGACCATCGGGTTCACCGCCGTGCTGGCCCTGCTCATGGCCCGCACCCGCGGCAAGCTCGGCGTCCAGGGCCTGCGCGGCGACGCCATGCTGCTGGAGCTGCGCGACCGGCTCAAGAGCCAGGGCGAGCTGCCCCCGCTGCCCAAGGACTGGGGCGGCAAGGTCGTGCTCAAGCAGGCCGGCGGCTCCTCCTTCGGCGGCGACTTCCTGGTGTCCATGCGCGACGGCGACCAGGTGGACATCGCGCTGGTCGACGTCTCGGGCAAGGGCGTCGACGCCGGCACCAGAGCGCTGCTGCTGTCGGGCACGTTCGGCGGGCTGCTCGGCTCCGTCGACGACTTCCTGCCCGCCTGCAACGCCTACCTGCACCGCCAGCGCGGCGACGAGGGGTTCGTCACCGCCGTGCACGTCCGGCTCGACCTGGCCACCGGCGCCTACACCATCACCTCCGCCGGCCACCCGCCGGTGGTCAAGTTCGACGCCGGCACCGGCAACTGGAAGGTCGCCTCCGCCAAGGGCGTGGTCCTCGGCGTCGTGCCCGACCTCCACTGCGAGCCCGAGACCGGCACCCTGCACAAGGGCGACGCGCTGCTGCTCTACACCGACGGGTTGATCGAGCAGCCCGGCCGCGACATCGACGCCGGGCTCGACCGGCTGCTCGGCGAGGCGGAGCGGCTGCTGCCCTCCGGGTTCCGCGACGGGGCGCGGGCGCTGGTCAACGCCATGGCCTCAGGCCACAACGACGACTGCGCGCTGGTGCTCATCTGGCGCCCGTAGGTCAACGGCTCGGCCCGCATACCGTCAAGGTCGGGTAAGCGTCCGCGGGCGGTCAGGTCGACTAGTCTTGGAACGTCGAGTTCACCCGGCCTGGAGCGCGCTTATATGGACTGGCTCTTCCTCCTGGGGATCGCCATCTTCTTCGTCGGACTGATGGTGTCCATCGGGTTGCACGAGATCGGCCACCTCCTGCCCGCCAAGCTCTTCGGCGTCAGGGTGACCCAGTACATGGTCGGCTTCGGGCCCACCCTGTGGTCCCGGCGCACGGGCGAGACCGAGTACGGCATCAAGTGGCTGCCCCTCGGCGGCTACATCCGCATGATCGGCATGCTGCCGCCCAAGCCCGGCGACGACCCCGGCAAGGTCCGCGGGGGCTCCACCGGGCCGTTCCAGAGCCTCATCGAGACCGCCAGGGAAGCGGCCCTGGAAGAGGTCAGGCCCGGCGACGAGAACCGCGTCTTCTACCGCAAGAAGTGGTGGCAGAAGGTCATCGTCATGTCCGGCGGCCCGGCGATGAACTTCGTGCTGGCCTTCTTCCTCTACACGCTCCTGCTGGTCGGCATCGGCCTGCCCACCTACGCGCCCGTCGTCTCGCCCGACACCAACACCTGCGTGATCCCGATCAGCGAGCAGCGCACCGAGTGCCGCCCCGGCGACCGGCCCACCCCCGCCTCCCAGGCCGGGCTCAAGGCCGGCGACAAGATCGTCTCTCTCGACGGTCAGCGGATCGAGACGTGGGACGACGCCACCCGGATCATCCGCTCCCACGGCGCCGGCCCCGCCGAGCTGGGCATCATCCGCGACGGCAAGGCCATGACGCTGCAGACCACGCTCATCGCCCAGGACCGGCCCAAGCCCGGCCAGCCCGACGTGATCGAGAGGAACGTCGGCTTCCTCGGCGTGCTGCCCACCGAGGTCATGCAGCAGCAGAGCTTCGGCGAGGTCTTTCCCTACATGGCCGAGCTGACCGGCCGCGTCGCCGTCTCCCTGGTCAACCTGCCGGAGAAGATGGTCGGCGTCTGGGACGCCGCCTTCTCCGGGGCGGAGCGCGACCCCGAGGGGCCGGTGGGCGTCGTGGGCGCGGGCCGCATGGGCGGCGAGATCCTCGCCTCCGACCTGACCGGCGTGCAGAAGCTGTTCGTCTTCGTCAACCTGCTGGCCGGGTTCAACCTGGCGATCGGCATGTTCAACCTGATCCCGCTGCTGCCCCTCGACGGCGGCCACATCGCGGGCGGGCTCTGGGAGGGCGTCAAGCGCGCCTGGGCGCGGATTCTGCGCCGCCCCGAGCCGTCCTACGTCGACATCGCCAAGGTGCTGCCGCTGACCTACGCGCTGGCCATCGTCATGATCGTCATGGCCGGCCTGCTCGTCTACGCCGACCTGATCAACCCCCTGCGCCTCACGGGCTGACCGCCGGGCCGCCCGCCCTGACGCCCCCGGCGCGGCAGGGCCATCCACCGAACGGCTGAGCCCGGTCCCGTCCCCTGGTCGATGGTGGAAAGGTGCTGGTCGTAGCAGGCTGAACGCGTAACCGCCGACGGGCCGAGCCCCGAGAGGACGCGCGCATGCCACCAGTGATCGAGGTACGCAACCTCCACAAACGCTATGACGACAAGGTCGCGGTCGACGACGTCTCGCTCACCGTCCAGGAGGGCGAGATCTTCGGGATCCTCGGCCCGAACGGCGCGGGCAAGACGACGACCGTGGAGTGCGTCGAGGGCCTCCGCACCCCGGATCGCGGTGAGATCAGGGTGCTCGGGCTCGACCCGCTCCGGGGCCGCGCCGAGCTGACCCGGCGGCTCGGCGTCCAACTGCAGGCCGGCCACCTCCCCGAACGGCTCCAGGTCGCCGAGGCCCTGGAGCTCTACAGCTCCTTCTACCCCGAGCCCGCCGACTGGCGCGCGCTGCTGGACGGCCTCGGCCTGGCGGAGAAGGCGAAGACCAGGTACGCCAAGCTGTCCGGCGGCCAGAAGCAACGGCTCTCGATCGCGCTGGCGCTCGTCGGCAACCCCCGGGTGGCGATCCTCGACGAGCTCACCACCGGCCTCGACCCGCAGGCCCGGCGCGACACCTGGGACCTGATCGAGGGCGTGCGCTCCCGCGGGGTGACGATCGTGCTGGTCACCCACTTCATGGAAGAGGCCGAGCGGCTGTGCGACCGGCTCGCGCTCATCGACGCCGGCCGCGTCGTCACGGTGGACACCCCGGCGGGGCTGACCGAGCGGGCGCGCGCCGGGCAGCGGATCCGGTTCCGCCCGTCCAGGCCGCTGGACGAGCGCCTGCTGACGAGCCTGCCCGACGTCTCCGCCGTTACCCGCCGGGGCGAGCTGGTCATCGTCGACGGCAACGACGACGCGCTCAACGCCGTCACCACCGTGCTGGCCCGCAACGGGATCGTCGCCGAACAGCTGCGTGTCGAGCAGGCGAGCCTGGAGGACGCGTTCGTCCAGCTGACCGGCAAGCGCCTCGACGCCGACCCCCGGTGATGGATCACAGAGAGGACCTCGTACCCATGACAGTCCTGCCCACCGCCGCGCCCCTCGGTTCCGCGACGTGGCGGCTCATCAAGGCCGAGAGCACGTTGTCCGTCCGGGACAAGGTCGGTCCCTTGTGGGGGATCGGCTTCCCGCTGCTCCTGTTGATCATCCTCGGCAGCGTCCCCGATCTGCGGGAGCAGGTGGAGAACGGCGGCGGCCTGACGTACTTCGACCTCTACGTCCCGGTGCTCATCCTGTTCAACCTGGCCGTCCTGGCCACGGCCTCCCTGCCGGTCACGCTCGCGGGATACCGCGAGACCGGCGTGCTGCGGCGCATGCGGACCACGCCGGTCGGCCCGGCCCGAGTGCTCGCCGGCCAGCTCGTGGCGAACTTCGCCATCGCGGTCATCGCGATGGTCCTGTTCCTCGCGGTGGCCGGGGCCGGTTTCGGCGTCGACCTGCCGCGGCACCCTCTCGGCTTCGTCCTCGCGTGGCTGCTCGCGGCGGCCGCGCTGCTCGCGATCGGCCTGCTGATCGCCGCTGTCGCGCCCGGCCGGGGCCCGGCCACGGCGATCGGCACGGTGCTGTTCTTCCCGATGATGTTCTTCGCCGGACTCTGGGTGCCGATCTCCCAGATGCCGCCGCTGCTGCGGGACATCGCCCCCTACACCCCGCTCGGCGCGGGCATGGGGGCGTTCCAGGACGCCTACCAGGGTCACTTCCCGTCGGCCGGGCCGCTGCTGACCCTGGCGGCCTACGCGGTGGTGAGCGCGTTCGTCGCCGTCCGCTGGTTCCGCTGGGAATAGACGCGAGGAAGGACACGGGCATGGAATCCCGCGGGGAGAGAGCCGTGAGCTGGAGGATCTCGCAGCAGCCGCCGTTCGTCCTGGTCAACGTGGTGCCGTACGCGCTGCTGGCGCTCGCCGTCGCGATCCTGCTGATCGCGGAGGACTGGGCGGGCGCCTCCCCGCTTCTCGACCTCGGCCTGTGCGCCCTGGCCGCCGGGTGGATGCTCGGCATGTACGGCCTGCGTCCCGGCTGGCGGGACCGGCCGCGGATCATGGCGGTGTTCGTCGCGGGACTACTGGTGATCACCGGGGTCCTGGTCGCCCGCCACCCCGTCTTCGGGCTCTTCACCCCCGCCGCCTACATCTACTCCTTCACGGCCCTGCCCTGGCCGTGGCGGCTGCTGGGGGTGGCCGGCGCGGCGGTCCTCGCCGGTACGGCGCAGGCGTCCGGCATCCCCAGGACGGACGCACTCGGCGTGAGCATGCACGTGATCATCGTCGTCTTCAACCTCGCCCTGATGTGCGCGTGCGCCTGGGCCCTGTGGCTCGCCGAGCGGGAGGAGGAACGCCGCGAGCAGCTCCTCGGCGAGCTGAACCGGACGAACCGGCTGCTGCAGGCGTCGCTCGCCGACAACGCCGGGCTGCACGCCCAACTGCTCGCCCAGGCCAGGGAGGCGGGAGTGCTCGACGAACGCCGGCGGATGGCCCGCGAGATCCATGACACGCTGGCGCAGGGGCTCACCGGCATCATCGCGCAACTCCAGGCGGCCGAGCAGACGCACGAGGTCCCGGCGCCGTGGCGCCGGCCCTTCGACGCCGTCACGAACCTGGCCAGGGAGAGCCTGGCCGAGGCGCGGCGCTCGGTCGACGCGCTGCGGCCCGAGCCGCTGCGGACCGCGCGTCTGAGCGACGCGCTCGCCGACGTCGCCGGCCGGTGGTCGAAGCTGCACGGGCTCCCCGTCCGGGTCACGACGACCGGCACGGTGCGGCCGATGACGCCGGAGGCCGAGTTCGCGCTGCTGCGCACGGCGCAGGAGGCCCTGGCGAACGTGGCCAGGCACGCGCACGCGACCAGGGTCGGGGTGACGCTGTCCTACCTGGAGCACGAGGTCGCGCTGGACGTACGCGACGACGGCAAGGGCTTCGACCCGGCGGCTCCCGGCACCGGGCCGGCCACGACCGGCGGCGGCTTAGGCTTGACCATCATGCGTCAGCGCGTCGAAGGACTGTCCGGCACCCTGCGGATCGAATCCGAGCCGGGCGCCGGCACCGGGATCTCCGCCTGCCTTCCCACTCCGCCGCCCGGGAGCCACGCATGACCGACACCCCGATCCGCTTGGTGATCGCGGACGACCATCCCATCGTCAGGGACGGGCTGAGCAGCATGTTCGCCTCCGCTCCCGGGTTCGAGGTGCTGGGCGAGGCCGCCGACGGCGCCACGGCCGTACGCCTCGCCCAGGAGCTCCGGCCCGACGTGATCCTGATGGACCTGCGCATGCCCGGCATGGACGGGCTGACCGCGATCACCGAGCTGGCCAGGCTCGGCGTGACCGCGCGCGTGCTGGTGCTGACGACGTACGACACCGACACCCACGTCCTGCCGGCGATCGAGGCGGGAGCCACCGGCTACCTGCTCAAGGACTCACCCCGGGAGGAGCTGCTGCGAGGCGCGCGGGCCGCCGCCAGGGGCGAGAGCGTGCTGTCCCCCTCGGTGGCGGCGCGGCTGCTGAACCGGGTCAGGACACCCGCGCCGCAGTTGCTCAGCCCGCGGGAGCAGGAGGTCCTCGAACTCGTGGCGGCCGGCAACACCAACCGTGAGGCCGCCGCCCGGCTGTTCATCACCGAGGCCACGGTCAAGAGCCACCTGCTGAACATCTACGCCAAGCTCGGCGTGGGGGACCGCGCCGCCGCCGTCACGGAGGCGTTCCACCGAGGCCTGCTCGTCCCGCGCACGCCCGGACAAACCTGAACCGGGCCGTCCCGCTCGTCCCCTTCTCAGTGCATCGAGATGTGGACGTGGTCGAAGTGGTTCTCGGTGATGCTGCCGCGGTTGGACATGCCGCTCCAGCCCGAGCCGTGGTTGATGCGCTGCTTCCAGATCACGTACTTCACGCCCAGCTTGGCGCGGTTCGCGATGGCCCACTCGGCGATGCGGTCGCCCAGCGTCGCGTTGGTGGCCGTCGGCATCGAGCCGCCCGTGCTCATCATGAAGTCGCAGGCTCGTCCCAGCGGATGCTCACCGCTCGATCCGCCGCGGAAGCAGCCGACGCTGAACGGCAGCGCGAAGTTCTTCGCGATCTCCGTCTTCATCAGGCGGGTACGCGGCGTGATGTTGTCGGAGCCCGACGGGAGCTGCGGCGCCCAGCTGCCGTCGGAACGGCGGCCGGTGGCGAACGGCACCAGGTCCTCCAGCTTCTTCTGGATGTCCTTGATGACCCCCTCGGCCTCCTCACGCTGGTCCACCACGTCGGCGGCGTCGGCCTCGATCTTCGCGGCCAGCTTGGCGGCGTCGTCGACCGCCTTCTTCTTCTCGTCGCGGGCCCCGGCCACCTTGTCGACCAGCGCCTGCTGCTCGGCCGTGAGCTGCTCCAGCAGGGCCGCGCCGCGGCCGTCCGGCAGCGTCAGCAGGGCGGGCAGCTGCATGCCGCCGTTCTGGTACTGCAGCAGGGCCAGCTCGGCGACCCGCTGCTCGGCCTCCGACAGCTCCGCCTCGGCCGTGACCAGCCGCTTCTCGGCGTCCTCGGCGGCCTTGCGGGCGTCGGCCAGCTCGACGCGCTTGAGGTTGTAGCGCTCGATCAGGCCGTCGACCTTCGCGTTGAGCTGCTTCAACTCCTTGCGCAGCTCCTGCTCCGTCGGCTTGGGGTCCGCCGCCGCGGGCGCGGCCGTGAGCGAGGCCAGCGTCAGCGTGGTCAGGACTGGAGCGAAGGCCACCGCCGCGGCGGTGACGAAACCGATGGCTTGGTGCGCGGGGGACGCTGCCGCCACGTACTGGGTCCTCTCCCTCTGCCTGCCGAGTTAGCTGACGGGTTCGGGCACGGGAGCGTTGCCCTACCACCGAAGTGGATTCACCCCAAGTGCGTTGGGTCCCCGGCTCCCGGGCGCTCGCCCGGGATTAGGCGTTCACACGGCGTTACGGCCGTGCTCGAAGGCATATTAATGGTAGATCACGAGTAATGCGAGTCAAACGGAAATCTCTTAGTGATCTACTTGTGATCGAAGCATGAGTGCCGCCTCCTCCGGGAGCACGTCGTTGACGAACGCGCCCATGGCGGACTCCGACCCTGCCAGGTACTTCAGCTTCCCGGGCGCCCGCCGGATGCTGAACAGCTCCAGATGCAGGTAGCCCAGCTCGCGGTCCTGCCGGACCGGCGCCTGGTGCCAGGCCGAGATGTACGGCATCGGCACTCCGAACAGCTCGTCCAGGGCCCGCAGCACCGAGGTGTAGAGCGGCGCGAAGGCGGCCCGCTCGGCCCCGGTGAGCGCGGCCAGGTCGGCCGCCTGCCGGTGCGGGTAGAGGTGCACCTCGAAGGGCCAGCGCGCGGCCGCCGGCACGAACGCCGTCCACAGCTCGTTGGCCGCGACCACCCGGACCCCGGCCTCCCGCTCGGCCGCCAGCACGTCGGCGAAGAGGTTGCGTCCCGGCCGCCGCTCGGCGTAGCGGCGGGCCGCGTCGAGCTGCAGCCGCGTGCGGGGCGTCACGTACGGGTACGCGTAGATCTGCCCATGGGGGTGGAACAGCGTGATGCCGATCTCCTCGCCCCGGTTCTCGAAGCAGAAGACCTGCTCCACGCCCTCCACGGCGGACAGCTCGGCCGTACGGTCGGCCCAGGCCTCCATCACCAGCTCCACCTGCTCGTCGGAGAGCTGGGAGAACGAGGAGTCGTGCTGCGAGGTGAAACACATCACCTCGCACCGCCCCACGCCCGGCCGGACCTCGCTCAACCCCCCGACATCCTGATATGTCCCAAGATTTCCGGAGAAGGAGGGGAAGCGGTTCTCGAACACGACCACGTCGTAGTCGTACGCCGGGATCTCCGACGCCCGCGTCTCGGACGACGGGCAGAGCGGGCACTCGTCGGCGGGCGGCAGGAACGTCCGGGTCTGCCGGTGGCCCGCCATCGCGATCCACTCCTCGGTGAGCGGGTCGTAGCGCAGCTCCGACGCCACCGGCCGCGGGTCGAGCGGCCGCCGGTCGACGGCGCCGCGGTCGGCCCCGTCGCCCCGGTCGAAGTAGATGAGCTCCCGGCCGTCGGCCAGATGGGTGATGGTGCGCTTCACGCCGCCCCCTCCGCGATGATCAACTCCCCGGCCCTGTCGGCCAGCTCCCTGCGCGCCTCCTCCGGCAGCCCCGCGTCGCTGATGACCACGTCAGCCTCTGACAGCTCGGTGATGGTGCTGATGCCGACGGTGTTCCACTTGGTGTGGTCGGCCGGCACCACGAGCCGGTGCGCGGCGCCGATGAGCTCGCGGTCCGTCTCGGACTCCAGCAGGTTGGGCGTGGTGAACCCGGCGCGCACGCTCATTCCGTGCACGCCCAGGAAGAGCGTGTCGACGTGCAGGCGCCGGATCGCCGCCACCGCGACGGGGCCGACGAGCGCGTCGGAGGGGGTTCGCACGCCGCCGGTGAGCACGACCGTGCGGTCGGCGCGGGGATTGCGGTGGAAGACGTCGGCGACGGGGACCGAATTGGTGATCACGGTCAGCTCGGGCACGCCGATGAGATGATGGGCCAGCGCCCACGTGGTGGTGCCGGCGGACAGGGCCACCGCGGTGCCGGGGCGCACGAGCCGGGCGGCGCGGCGCGCGATGGCCTCTTTCTCCTGCTGCTGGCGGGCCGACTTGGCGGTGAAGCCCGGCTCCTCGGTGGAACCGGGGCCGATGGCGGTCGCGCCGCCGTGGACCTTCTCCAGCAGCCCGCGCTCGGCGAGCACCTCCAGGTCCCGGCGGATGGTCATGTCGGAGACGCCGAGCTCGCGCACGAGGTCGGCCACCCGGACCCCGCCCTTGCTGCGCACGCGTTCGAGGATCGCCTGCTGGCGCTGCTGTGCGAGCACGCCCCCGCTCCTTCCAACAGATTCCACCAAATTATGACACGAATATGTTGGGGATTGTGAGGTTGGTGGAAGGCCCTGCCCCCGCCGCCCGCGCCGCGGGCGGCGGGCCCTCGTCACGCCGGCAGGCCGCTCAGCGCCTCGTCGATGCGCTCCTGCGGCAGTGTGAAGTCCTCCATCTCGCCCGACAGGTAGCGCTCGTAGGCGGCCAGGTCGAAGTGGCCGTGCCCGCACAGCGCGGTCAGGATCACCTTCTCCTCCCCGCTCTCCTTGCAGCGCAGCGCCTCCGCGATCGTCTCGGCCAGCGCGTGCGTCGGCTCGGGGGCGGGCAGGATGCCCTCGGTCCTGGCGAAGCGCACCCCCGCCTCGAAGCACTCCGTCTGCGACCGGGTGACCGCCTCGAACATGCCCAGCTCGTACATGTGCGACAGCAGCGGCGACATGCCGTGATAGCGCAGCCCGCCCGCGTGGATCGGGTCCGGCACGAAGTCGTGGCCCAGGGTGTGCATCTTCATCAGCGGGGTCAGCCCCGCCGTGTCGCCGAAGTCGTAGGCGTAGCGGCCCCGGGTGAACGACGGGCACGCGGCCGGCTCGACGGCCCTGATGACCGGGTCGATCTCCCCGGCCAGCTTCAGGCGCAGGAACGGGAAGACCAGGCCCGCGAAGTTCGAGCCGCCGCCGGTGCAACCGACGATGACGTCCGGCATCTCCTCCAGCTGCGCCAACGCCTCCTCGCCGATCACCGTCTGGTGCATGAGCACATGGTTGAGCACGGACCCGAGCGCGTACCGGGTGTTGTCCGCCGACGCGGCGGCCTCCACCGCCTCACTGATCGCGATGCCCAGGCTGCCGGGGGAGTCCGGGTGCTCGGCCAGCACCTTGCTGCCCGACTGCGTCACGGACGACGGGCTCGCGTGCACGCTCGCCCCGTAGACGCGCATCAGCGCCGAACGGTACGGCTTCTGGTCATAGGAGGCGCGGACCATCCAGATCTCGCACTCCAGGCCGAACTGGGCGCAGGCGAAGGCCAGCGAGCTGCCCCACTGCCCGGCGCCCGTCTCGGTGGTGAGCCGGCGCACGCCCTCCCGGGCGTTGTAGTACGCCTGCGGGACGGCGGTGTTCGGCTTGTGGGAACCGGCCGGGGAGACGCCCTCGTACTTGTAGTAGATGCGCGCCGGGGTGCCCAGCGACTTCTCCAGGTTCCGGGCGCGCATCAGCGGGGTCGGCCGCCACAGCCGGTAGACGTCCAGCACCTCCTGCGGGATGGGGACGAACCGCTCCTGGCTGACCTCCTGACGGATGAGCTCCATCGGGAACAGCGGCGCCAGGTCATCGGGACCGATCGGCTCCCTCGTCGCCGGGTGCAGCGGCGGAGGCGGCGGGACGGGCAGATCGGGAACGATGTTGTACCAGTTGCTCGGGATCATTGCTCCAGTCTGCTCCCGCCGCCGGTGCGGAATCCAGCACCGTCAGACGCCGCGCTCGGCCGCCACCTGGCGGCGCACCTCCGGCACGACCTCCTCGGCGAACCTGGCCAGTTGCTCCCGCTGGTCGCCCTCCGGCCACAGGATGAACGTGTCCATCCCGTACCCCACCGCCAGGTCCGTCAGCTCGTCCACCCACTGCCCGGCCGGCCCCTTGAGGAAGCCCTCGCTCGGACCGTCGGTGATGGTGCCGTTGACGTTGTAGAGCCTGCGCACGTCCTGCGGCCGCCGCCCGGCCTTCTCCGCCGCCTCGTCGACCCGCGCCTGCAACTCCGGCAGCCGCTCGGGCGGCGCCCACGACGAGGACGGCAGCCAGCCGTCGGCCACCCTGCCGGTGAGCGCCAGCGCCCGCGGCCCGCCGACGCCCAGCCAGATCTCCATCGGGTGCGCCGGCCTGGGCCCGGCCTGCGCGCCCGCCAGCCGGTAGTGCTCGCCGTCGAAGCGCCGGTTGCGCTCGCCGCTCCAGATCTCCCTGACGACCGCCACGGCCTCCTCCAGCGCGCCGATCGCCTGCCCCGGCGTGCGCCGCGTCTCCCCGTACGCCTCGATCGCGTCCCAGAACGTCCCGGCGCCCAGCCCCAGCTCCACCCGGCCGCCGCTGAGCAGGTCGAGACTGGCCGCCGCCTTGGCCAGCACCGCCGGCCGGCGCATCGGCAGGCTCGCCACGTCAGGGAACACCCGCACCCGCTCGGTGGCGGTGGCGATCACGCTCAGCAGCGTCCACGTCTCCACGTAACGCCGCTGATAGGGGTGATCCTGCACGCCGATCAGCTCCAGCCCCAGCCGGTCGACCAGCCGCGCGTACTCCACCAGCGGATCATCCACGTTCGGCACCAGGAAGTAACCGAACTCCAGCGGACGCCCATAATCCCTCATGACCGGACACCTACCCGCGATCCGCTCAGTACGCGACCTTCACCGCGAGCCGGTCCGGATGATCCGCCCTCACCACCACGTCGGCGACCTCCTGCGGCCGGACCTCGCGCTCGTACCGCTCGTACGCCGGCAACCGCCAGCGCTCCTCCTCGGGCGTGCGGCGCTCCAGCGCGCCCGGCGAGAGCCACACGTGCACGGCCAGCTCGACCGGCAGCCCCCGGCCCAGCAGCAGCGTGCCGTCGAGCAGCAGCACCCCGCCCGCCGGCAGCGTCCGGTACGGCACCCGGTAGGCCCGGTCGGCCCCGCTGTCCCACAGCGCGGGCAGCACCTTCCCCGACCGCCCAGGACCCAGCGGCTCCAGCACCTCCCGCAGCAGCGCCCCGGTGTCGAGCCACTCGTCGTAGAACACGTCCGGATCCGTCCGCCCGAACTCCAGCCGCAGCGACGCCGGACGCAGGAAGTCGCCGGCGGACACCCGCAGCACCTCCCGGCCGCGAACCCGCAGCGGCGCCACCAGCCGATCGGCCAGCTCACCCGGCCGGGCCGCCTCCGCCCCGTCGACCACCACCCGCACCCACGCCCCCGGCGGCCGGCCGGCGATCCTGCTGGCGAGCTCCTCGGCCAGCGCCTCGACGGAGATCGGTCGTACCCGCATCCCCCGAGCCTACGAGCCGCACCCCGAGGCCCGCGCGACCTCCGTACGGGAACGAGGCTGGTACGAACGAGGCCCAGGTCGGGATCGTCTCCCTGGCCTGGGCCTTCGCTGATGGAGCGGACGACGGGAATCGAACCCGCGTAGCTAGTTTGGAAGACTAGGGCTCTACCATTGAGCTACGTCCGCGCGAACCGGTCGAAGTCTGGTCTAGACTGCATCCGGTCGTCAGGGCGTAAGCGTACCGGAGTCCCGGAGCGCGCGCGTACCCGGCGCGGCGGGGCGTGGCGCAGCTTGGCAGCGCGCTTGCTTTGGGAGCAAGAAGTCGCAGGTTCAAATCCTGTCGCCCCGACCAGCACGAAGCCACTCACCCTGATGGGGAGTGGCCTGTCCGCGGGCCGCTCGGAGAGCGGTCTCCGTTCCGTCCGCAGCCTTCACTCTCGCCCGGTCCGCTCGCCGCACACTCCGGGAAGGCCGCAGACCTTCTTCGCCATCGTCCCGGCCTGACGGGTGATCTTCTTCTTCGCTCCTCGGCCCATGGCATTGCTGGTGTAGAGGAACAGGGCGGCGCCTCGACGGCCGACCACCGCCAGGTCGTCGGTCGGGGACAGGCGCCTGCCGGCCGCGTCGTAGTCGTGACCCGTCACCGACAGAGCCTCGTCCCCGAGGCGCAATGGCTTGCCCACGTAGCCGAACCGGTCGCGCTTCACCACTGCCGGCTTCGAGCACCTGGCCAGGTCGGCCCGGAGCTTACGGAAGGCGGCCTGGGCGGATCCGGCGTTCCTGTAGAGGACCAGTTGTTCGCCGAAGCCCGAGGGCGCGCTGCTGAGGTAGGTGATGGTGCCGGCCAGCCCGAAAAGTTCGCATCACGTGCCCTGCCTCCCGCCGGTGGCGTCACCTCCGGCCGTCGTCCGGGTCACAGGCCGGACGCGTACGGTTCGCCGCGTGCGGCAGAATGCCCGTGTGATACGCACTTCCTCCTTGGCCGCCGGCGCAGCCGCGGTGTTCGTGCTGGCCGCCTTCGTCTTCGACGGGCGGGGGCTGGTGGCGTTCTTCTGCGTGATGGCGCTGCTCTGCCTGGGCGCCTGGTTCTTCCTGGACCGCCGCGGGTCCTGAGACGCGCGGGAGAGTCAGGAGTCGGCGCGGAAGAGCGCCCAGACGGCCTTGCCGCCGCGCGTCAGCGGGTCCCAGCCCCAGCACTGGCTGTACGTCTCCACGATGTAGAGCCCGCGGCCGTTCTCGGAGATGAAGTCGGGCTCCTTGGGGCGCGGCACGTCGTCGCTGGGGTCGGCGACTGCCAGCAGCACGTGCGGGGCCACCCGCATCAGCAGCAGGGTGATCTCGCGCCTGCCTCGCGCGTACGTGCCGTACCGTACGGCGTTCGTGACGAGTTCGGAGACCACGAGGGCGGCGTCGTCGCCCAGCTCGGACAGGCCCCAGCGGGCGAGGGTGGAGCGGGTGACGTCTCTGGCCGTTTTGACCGAGTCGGCCTGGAAAGGCAGCGGGCACGCCGTGGTGTAGGGCTTGGCCGAGGTGAGCAACTGATCGAAGCCCACCTCACGGGTGATCTGGAGGCAGCCGGCAGTGGCCAGAGGGTCCTCCACCATCCCGCCACTACCTCCCGGTTTCCCATCATGGTTAGTGCATGTTTAGCCCAAAATGCACTAAGCCATCATGGGTCACGACGGGGTGTCGCTGCAAGACCCGAATGCACGTGCATGTGCAAGGCACGAAGGGCTGCGGTCATCCGGGCGCCGTGTCCGCCTCGCACACCAGGCTGGGACCTTGTCATACCCGGCGATGTGGTGTCACTGTGTGGTGCGGACCTTGATAGGAGGCAGAGTGACGCAGAACCAGCCGGGTTCCGGCCCTACGGCGCTGCGCATCCTTCTGGGATCTCAACTCCGCAAGCTCAGGGAGAGCAAGGGCGTCTCCCGCGAGGAGGCGGGGCACCTCATCAGAGGCTCCGAATCCAAGATCAGCCGTATGGAGCTCGGCCGGGTCGGCTTCAAGGAGCGTGACGTCGCCGATCTGCTGACCCTCTACGGGGTGACCGACGACGAGGCGCGCGGCGCCGTGCTCGACCTGGTGGCCACCGCCAACGAGCCCGGCTGGTGGCACCGGTTCAACGACATCCTGCCCACCTGGTTCCAGGCGTACGTCGGCCTTGAGGAGGCCGCCACCCGGATCAGGACGTACGAGGTCCAGTTCGTCCCTGGCCTGCTGCAGACCAAGGAGTACGCGCGCGCGGTGGTCACCGCCGGCTCGGCGGGGCTCAGCCCCGACGAGATCTCCCGGCGCGTCGACCTGCGGCTCGAACGCCAGCGGCTGTTCGACAAGCCCGACGGCCCGATCTTCTGGGCGGTCATCGACGAGGCCGCCCTGCGCCGGCCCATCGGCGGCGCCGAGGTCATGCGCGCGCAGATCGAGCATCTGATCGACCTGATGCGCCAGCCGAGCATCACGATCCAGGTCATGCCGTTCAGCTTCGGCGGTCACAGCGCCGAGGGCGGCGCGTTCGCCATCCTGCGCTTCCCGGACAACGACCTGCCCGACGTCGTCTACGTCGAGCAGCTCGCCAGCGCCCTCTACCTGGACAAGCGCGAGGACGTCGACCGCTACAGCGAGGTCATGGAGCGGCTGTGCGCCGTCAGCACCACGCCGGACGAGACGGTGGAGCTGCTGCGCACCATCGCGGATGAGTTCTGAGACTAGCCAGGTCTGCCCTAGACTGACCGTGGCGCTTGGATGCCGCCGTTGCGGAGCGTGCCCCAACGCCGATTATGTGGGCGCGGCGCGCGAGCCGTACCGAATGGACGCGCCCGCGATCACTCGAAGCTTGATCAAGGAGACCACCCCGTGAAGACCGCTGTCGAGGAGCTCAGCCCGACCCGGGTGAAGCTCACTGTCGAGGTGCCGTTCGACGAGCTGCGCCCGAGCATGGATGCGGCATACAAGAAGGTCGCGCAGCAGGTGCGGGTCCCCGGGTTCCGCCCTGGCAAGGTCCCTGCGCGCATCATCGAGCAGCGCTTCGGCCGCGCGGTCGTGCTGGAGGAGACCCTCAACGACGCGGTGCCCAAGCTCTACGGCCAGGCCGTCGACGAGGTCGACGTGTTCCCGGTCAGCCAGCCGGACATCGAGGTCACGAAGATCGACGACGGTGAGCAGATCGAGTTCACCGCCGAGGTCGACGTCCGTCCCACCTTCGACGTGCCCGACTACCAGGGCACCGAGATCACCGTCGACTCCGCCGAGGTCACCGACGCCGACATCGACGCCCAGCTCGACGCGCTGCGCCAGCGGTTCGCGACGCTGACCGGCGTCGAGCGCGCGGCCGCCACCGGCGACTACGTCGTGATGGACCTGCGGGCCGAGATCGACGGCCAGAACATCGAGGAGCAGCAGGCCAGCGAGGTCTCCTACGAGGTCGGCGCCGGCTCCGTGCTCCAGGGCCTCGACGACGCGCTCGTGGGCATGTCCGCGGGCGAGGAGAAGAGCTTCCGCACCGAGCTCGTCGGCGGCGAGAACGCCGGCGACGAGGCCGACGTCATCATCACCGTCAAGTCGGTCAAGGAGAAGGTGCTGCCGGAGCTCGACGACGAGTTCGCGCAGCTCGCCAGCGAGTTCGACACGCTCGACGAGCTCAAGGAGAGCATCCGCGAGCAGGTCCGCCGCACCAAGCTCATCGACCAGGTCGTGCAGGCCCGCGACAAGGCGCTCGAAGCCCTCCTGGAGAAGATCGACATCCCGATCCCGGAGAGCGCGCTCAAGGCCGAGATCGACGCCCGCAAGCACAACCTGGAGCACCAGGTCGCCGAGAGCGGCCTGAGCCGCGACGCCTACTTCCGTCTCTACCAGACGACGGAGGAGGAGCGCTTCGCCGAGTTCGAGACCGCCTCGGCCCGCGCCATCAAGGTCGGCTTCGTGCTCGACAAGATCGTCAAGGCCGAGGAACTCGGCGTCAGCGAGCAGGAGCTGACCAGCTTCGTGGTCCGCCGGGCCATGGAGATGGGCGTCCAGCCCAACCAGCTGGCCCAGCACCTCGCCGACAACGACCAGCTGACGCTGGCCATGGTCGAGATCGTCCGCGACAAGGCCAAGGCCGTTCTCGGCGACGCCGCCAAGGTCGTCGACACCGAGGGCGCCGAGGTCGACCTCAAGGCCATCTACACCGAGATCAACGGTGAAGAGGTCACCGAGGAGCCGGCCGAGGAGGCCGAAGAGCGGAAGGCCGAGGCGTAACCACGCCCCGTCACCGTCCGGAGCCCCCGTCCGGCCCGAACGCAGCGGGCCTGCCGGGGGCTTCGACCATGCCTGGAGGCATGCGCCGTCAGCGAACAGCCCGTGGACCGGGCATGACCTGTGGGCGGCGCGCGTTAGGGTCACAAGCAAAGCCCATCGATTACGACGCATCGGAAGGTGAAGCTGTGAGCAGCCCGCCGACCTTCTTCCAGCCTGAGTCGCGAGGCCGTGAAAACGGCTCGGCCTTCCGGCTTGAGGACCAGCTTTACCAGCGCCTGCTGCGTGAGCGGATCATCGTGCTCGGCCAGGAGGTCAACGACGAGATCGCCAACCGGATCTGCGCCGAGCTGCTGCTCCTGGCCGCCGACGACCCGGATCGCGACATCACTCTCTACATCAACTCGCCGGGCGGCTCGGTCAGCGCCGGCATGGCGATCTACGACATGATGGAATACGTGCCCAACGACGTCTCCACGGTCGTCATGGGCATGGCCGCCTCGATGGGGCAGTTCCTGCTGTCGGCGGGCGCCAGGGGCAAGCGCTACGCGCTGCCGCACGCCCGCGTCATGATGCACCAGCCTTCCGGCGGCATCGGCGGCACCGCGGCGGACATCGCCATCCAGGCCGAGCAGATGCTCTACGTGAAGAAGACGCTGGCCGAGCGTATCGCCGTCCACACGGGGCAGCCGCTGGAGGTCATCGAGCGCGACTCCGATCGCGACCGCTGGTTCACGGCCGACGAGGCCAAGGACTACGGCTTCATCGACCACGTCGTGCGCAGCGCTCGGCAGGTGCCCTCGCAGGGCCCGGTCTCCTAGGGGAGCTGAAAGTTGAACATCGAAAGCCGCTACGTTCTCCCCTCCTTCGTCGAACGCACGTCCTACGGCGTGAAGGAGATGAACCCGTACAACAAGCTCTTCGAGGACCGCATCATCTTCCTCGGAGTGCAGATCGACGACGCCTCGGCCAACGACGTGATGGCCCAGCTGCTGACGCTGGAGTCGCTCGATCCCGACCGTGACATCAGCATCTACATCAACTCGCCCGGCGGGTCGTTCACGGCCATGACGGCGATCTACGACACGATGCAGTTCGTCCGGCCCGAGATCCAGACCGTCTGCCTCGGCCAGGCCGCCTCGGCCGCGGCCGTGCTGCTGGCCGGCGGCACCCCGGGCAAGCGGTTCGCGCTGCCCAACGCGCGGATGCTGATCCACCAGCCGTCCACCGAGGGCGGCGGCCAGGGCAGCGACATCGAGATCCAGGCCAGGGAGATCCTCCGCATGCGCTCGCTCCTCGAGGAGATCGTGGCGCGGCATGCCGGACGGTCCGCCGCCGAGGTCCGGAAGGACATCGAACGCGACAAAATTCTCAACGCCGACGAGGCGAAGGCGTATGGTCTGATCGATGACATTATCCCGTCCAGGAAGAAGCGAGCTCAGCCCGTCGCTTCCTAGACGAGACGTGAGGCACCGGAGCGCTGCCCAAGAGGGCACGTTCCGGTGCGACTCGCCGCTAGGGGGCTCACTGAGGGCCCAGAAGACGGTAACGTCGAAACCTGAGCGGTTCGGACCGGGTCCGGAGGATACGGATCGCGGAGAGCAGGGCGGTCCCACGCAAAGGAGTATCTGGGGTGGCACGCATCGGCGACGGGGGAGACCTGCTGAAGTGCTCGTTCTGTGGAAAGAGCCAGAAGCAAGTCAAGAAGCTCATCGCCGGTCCAGGCGTCTACATCTGCGATGAGTGCATCGATCTCTGCAACGAGATCATCGAGGAGGAGCTCTCCGAGTCCTCCGAGCTCAAGTGGGACAACCTGCCCAAGCCGAGGGAGATCTTCGAGTTCCTCGACGCCTACGTCATCGGTCAGGACAAGGCGAAGAAGGCGCTCTCGGTGGCGGTCTACAACCACTACAAGCGGGTGCAGTCCGGTGACCGGGGCAGAGACGACGGTCTTGAGCTGTCCAAGAGCAACATCCTGCTGCTCGGCCCGACGGGCTCGGGCAAGACGTTGCTCGCGCAGACCCTGGCGAAGATGCTCAACGTGCCCTTCGCCATCGCCGACGCGACGGCCCTCACCGAGGCCGGCTACGTCGGCGAGGATGTCGAGAACATCCTGCTCAAGCTCATCCAGGCCGCCGACTACGACGTCAAGAAGGCCGAGACCGGCATCATCTACATCGACGAGGTCGACAAGATCGCCCGTAAGAGCGAAAACCCGTCGATCACGCGCGACGTCTCCGGCGAGGGCGTCCAGCAGGCGCTGCTGAAGATCCTCGAAGGCACCACGGCCTCGGTGCCGCCGCAGGGCGGCCGCAAGCATCCGCACCAGGAGTTCATCCAGATCGACACCACCAACGTGCTGTTCATCTGCGGTGGCGCGTTCGCCGGCCTCGAAAAGATCATCGAGTCGCGGATCGGCAAGAAGGGCATCGGCTTCAACGCCATCATCCGGTCGAAGGAAGAGGTCGACACCGCCGACATCTTCGCCGACGTGATGCCCGAGGACCTGCTGAAGTTCGGCATGATCCCCGAGTTCGTCGGCCGCCTGCCGGTCATCACCTCGGTGCACAACCTCGACCGTGAGGCCCTCATCCAGATCCTCACCGAGCCGCGCAACGCGCTCGTCAAGCAGTACCGCAAGCTGTTCGAGCTCGACGGCGTGGAGCTGGAGTTCACCGACGACGCCCTGGAGGCCATCGCCGACCAGGCCATCCTGCGCGGCACCGGCGCCCGCGGCCTGCGCGCGATCCTGGAGGAGGTGCTCCTGTCCGTGATGTACGAGGTGCCCTCCCGGCAGGACGTGGCCCGCGTCGTCATCACCCGCGAGTCCGTGCTCGAACACGCGATCCCGACTCTCGTACCCCGAGACCAGCTCGCCGCCAAGCAGCAGCGGACTCCACGAGAGAAGTCGGCCTGAGCCTCTCCGGCAAGGCCAGCGCCCCGTGGACACCCTCCATGGGGCGTTTCCCTTTCCCGTCTCCCTAGAATTGGTCACCGTGACAACGCCAGAGCTGCCCACCCAGTACACCCCGGCCGACGTCGAGACCCGCAGCTACGAGCGGTGGGTAGCCGAGGGCTATTTCCACGCCGACCCGGGCAGCTCGCGCACGCCTTACACCATCGTCCTGCCGCCGCCCAACGTGACCGGCTCGCTCCACATCGGTCACGCGCTCGACCACTCGATCCAGGACGCCCTGACCCGCCGCGCCCGGATGCTGGGCCACGAGACGCTCTGGCTGCCCGGCATGGACCACGCCGGCATCGCCACCCAGAACGTCGTCGAGCGGGAGCTCGCCAAGCAGGGCAGGTCCCGCCACGACCTGGGCCGCGAGGCGTTCGTCGAGCGCGTCTGGGAGTGGAAGGAAGAGTCCGGCGGCAAGATCCTCGGCCAGATGCGCAAGCTCGGCGACGGCGTCGACTGGGCGCGCGAGCGCTTCACCATGGACGAGGGCCTGTCGCGGGCCGTCCTCACCATGTTCAAGAAGCTCTACGACGACGGGCTCGTCTACCGCGCCGAGCGCATCATCAACTGGTGCCCGCGCTGCCTCACCGCGCTGTCCGACATCGAGGTCGAGCACAGCGAGGACGAGGGCGAGCTCGTCTCGATCCGCTACTCCGACGAGATCGTGGTGGCCACCACCCGGGCCGAGACCATGCTCGGCGACACCGCCGTGGCCGTCCACCCCTCCGACGAGCGTTACGCGCACCTCATCGGCACCACCGTCGAGCTGCCGCTGACCGGCCGCCGCATCCCGGTCGTGGCCGACGAGCACGTCGACCCGGCGTTCGGCACCGGCGCCGTCAAGGTGACCCCGGCCCACGACCCCAACGACTTCGAGATCGGCCGGCGCCACTCGCTGCCGTCCATGACGGTCATGGACGAGCGCGGCGTCATCACCGCGCACGGCCCGTTCGAAGGGCTCGACCGGTTCGAGGCGCGCCCGGCCGTGGTGGCCGCGCTGCGCGCCGAGGGTCTCATCGTCGAGGAGAAGCGCCCGTACCTCCACTCGGTCGGCCACTGCTCGCGCTGCAAGACCGTCGTCGAGCCGCGGCTGTCGCTGCAGTGGTTCGTGAACGTGGGCCCGCTCGCCAAGGCGGCCGGCGACGCGGTCCGCGACGGCCGCACCAGCATCCACCCGCCGGAGATGGCCAAGCGCTACTTCGACTGGGTGGACGACATGCACGACTGGTGCATCTCCCGCCAGCTCTGGTGGGGCCACCGCATCCCGGTCTGGTACGGCCCCAACGGCGAGGTCGTCTGCGTCGGTCCCGACGAGACGCCGCCGGAGGGATACGTCCAGGACCCCGACGTGCTCGACACGTGGTTCTCCTCCGGGCTGTGGCCGTTCTCCACCCTGGGCTGGCCCGAGCGCACGCCCGAGCTGGAGCGCTTCTACCCGACCTCCGTCCTGGTGACGGGCTACGACATCCTGTTCTTCTGGGTCGCCCGGATGATGATGTTCGGCCTGTACGCGATGGACGGCGAGCCGCCGTTCCGCGTCGTCGCCCTGCACGGCATGGTCCGCGACCAGTACGGCAAGAAGATGTCGAAGTCGTTCGGCAACGTCGTCGACCCGCTCGACTGGATCGAGCGCTTCGGCGCGGACGCCACCCGCTTCACGCTGCTGCGCGGCGCCAACCCCGGTGCCGACGTGGCCATCAGCGAGGAGTGGGCGGCGGGCTCACGCAACTTCTGCAACAAGATCTGGAACGCGACCCGGTTCGCGCTGATGAACGGCGCCGCCGTGGGCTCCCTCGACGGCGCCGACCTCACGGCCGCCGACCGGTGGATCCTCTCCCGGCTGCAGAGCGTCATCACGGCGGCAGACGCGGCTCTGGACGGCTACGAGTTCGCCAAGGCCTCCGAGCTGCTCTACCACTTCGCCTGGGACGAGGTCTGCGACTGGTACCTGGAACTGGCCAAGATCCAGCTGGGTGAGGGACTCGACCACACCCGGCTGGTGCTGGGTCAGGTGCTCGACGCCCTGCTGCGCCTGCTCCACCCGCTGGTGCCGTTCGTCAGCGAGGAGTTGTGGCGCGCCCTGACCGGCGCCGAGTCCATCGTCGTCGCCGCCTGGCCCAAGGCCGATCCCCGCTACCGTGACCCGGGGGCGGAGGCGGAGATCGCGGCCCTGCAGGAGGTCGTCACGGAGGTCCGGAGGTTCCGCTCCGACCAGGGGCTCAAGCCGGGCCAGAAGGTGGCGGCCAGGCTGGGCCTGGCGGGCAGCTCGGTGGAGGGTCAGGAGCGGGCCATCCGCGCGCTGCTGCGCCTCACCGAGCCGGCGGAGACCTTCTCGGCGACGGCCCGCCTCACCGTCGGCGACGTGACCGTGGAGATCGACACGGCAGGCGCCATCGACGTGGAGGCCGAGCGCAAGCGCCTGGAGAAGGACCTCGCGGCCGCGCGCAAGGAGGCCGCCCAGGCCGCCGGCAAGCTGGGCAACGAGCAGTTCATGGCCAAGGCCCCCGCCGAGGTCGTGACCAAGGTGCGGGCCCGCGCCGACCAGGCCGCGGCCGACATCGCACGCCTTGAAGCACAGCTTGCCGCTCTGAAGGTTTGAGCCGTGCGGACGAGGGAAGGTCCATTCGTTACCAGGAACGGGCCTTCCAACCGTCCGCAGGCTGCTACAGTTTCCTGCGCGGGGCGGTTCTCGCCCCGACACCCCTAGCGACGAGTCCGGGCTTCCGGTCTGGGTCCATGCGCGTGATTGGACACAGGCGAAAAGTTCGGGTAAGTTAGCAGGGTTGCCTCGGAAGGGGCGTCCGGATTCTACCGGAATCGGGTGGTTTGACAAGGATCATCCGGATCTGGTAAAGTAAAGGTACGAAACGA